>SXOW01000398.1 GCA_005778315.1 Acidobacteriota bacterium | reverse complement strand
GGCTCGTCAATCACGTTGCTCTGATTTCGAACGACGGAGTAGTCGAGCTTCAGGACGACGTCGGGGTCGGGATAATACGAAACTCCGACGACCCACGCGTCGCGGTCGAATTGCTGGAGACGCTGGAAGCCATCCGGCATCCGGTACTGCGTATCGAAGTTCTCGTAGCGCACGAAGACCGCCGCTTCCCTCGGTGCCGGATTCGGGAGCACGAAGTAGGACGCCTCCAGGTAGAAACCCCGAATCTGCCTGGCGATGTTGGCCCCGGGCTGATTGGCGATCCGCAGTGCCCGATTCAACTCGCCCATGCCGTCGAGCCACACATGGGCGTATTGGGCTCTCGCCTCCAATTCTCCGACCCGATATCTGGCGTCCACCTCGCCCACCGTAACTTGGCTCTCGATCCGCGGGAACGCAAACCCGGTTTTGCCGCGCCAGAAGCTCGCGCCCGTCCACAGCCCAGCCAGACCGACGTACTCGACGCGTCCCGTGGTCGCGATGTTGCGAACGGTCGATTCCGCGCCTTTCTGTCGACCGTCCCGGATGCCCTCGTCCGCCGTGAACCCCGACGCGTCGAGCGGCGCCATGACGTAGGCGCGATACCGCAGCCCTTCCCCGATCTCGCCGTGAATACCGGCGCCGGCATCGAACCAGGTGCTCGGCACGATGACGTCATCCACAAAGGGGCGCTCCACGCCGTGGAACACCGGTGGCTCGTGCCGCTCGTTGATGATGCCCACCGGCACCAGCAACATGCCCGCCCGGAAGTTGAGTTCGCGGGCGAGAAGGAAGTCGATATACGCCTGCTCGAGTTCAAGCTCACCCTCGCCGTCCTCGCCCACCAGCGAGTGCTCGAGTTCGAGTTCCGACACGAACCGCACCCGGTCCGAGAAACTGTGTGTGAAGAGCAGCACAAACCGGTGAAAGTCGATTACCGGATCTTCGTGCTCACGATTGTTGAAATGGAAATCCATGTAGCCAGACAGCGAGCTCGTCTGCGGGGGCGGCCCAGCCTGGTTGGCTGCCCCTGCGGCCTGGCGCACTCCGCGCGCGGTCGTTGTCAAGGCCCCGATACGGTCCCAGCGTACTGGGGACGACAACGCCGGTGTCCGCAACCGCGTCTCACTGGCGGCGGCCCCGTCCCACCGGGCGCCCTCGTCGCCGAGTCGCCAACCGCCAGCCGCCCACTGGGACAAACGCCCTCGCGCGCGCTCCACGTCCGCCCTGTTCGCGGGCGACTCCGCCGCAGCCTGGGGTATCCCCAGGCCCACAACGAGACAGCCCACGGCAGCGAAGCGGAGCGCGCTCGACCTTCCACGATTTTCACGTCTAGACATCAACTCAACATCAACTCAAGGATTATTTCAGTACTCGCACACTTAATTTTTAGTAATCAAAACCCAAATTTAGACCAATGTCAATAACTGCATCGAGCCAAGACGGTGCCAGCAGCGACGGGGAGAGGCCGCGACAACGAGGTGACGACCGGCCGGGATGAGGAGGAGGGCTAGCCAGCCGGCCAGGACGAGCGGAGAGGCGTTAGTCGCGGTGTCAGCTGTGCTCGGCCGCGACCGCGTCGTTCAGTTCGATGCCGAAACCGGGGCCGTGGGACACGGCGATGTGCCATTCTCGAATCGCTCGGGAGGCGTGATCAGATCGCCGCGCCACCCCACTTCTCCCCACTGGAACTCCAGGATGTCGAAATTGGACATGGCCGCGCACAGCTGCGCGCTTGCGGCGGTCGCGACAGGACCGCTCGGATTATGCGGCGACACCGCGACCCCGTGCAGTTCTGCGACCACGGCCATGCGGCGGGCCTCCGCGAGACCGCCACAATGCTTGACGTCCGGCATGACGATGTCGACGGCGCCCTGCTGGCAGAGTGGCGCGAACCCGTGCATGCCGACCAGGTACTCGCCACCGGCCATCGGCTGCGTGATCACGTCGCGGATCGTCTTGGTGTTGGCCACCTGCTCCGGCGGGATCGGCTCTTCGTACCAGGACAGCCGGTGTGGCTCCAGGCGACGCGCGACTTCGATCGACAGGGGTACGCAAAGTTGCTGTGTGGCGTCACTCTTGATTGCGACGTCCGGCCCCACGGCGTCCCGCATGGCGGCCACGCACGCAATCCCGAGCTCAGTCGCCGCCCCCACCGCAGCCACCGGCTGCGTCAGTGCAGGGAACCCATCGAACGGCGCGGCCTTCAACGCCGCGAAGCCGTCGGCGACCGCGGCGCGCGCATTCGCGGCGAACCCTGCGGGCTGCCGGTTGGCGGTGGCGCGGTTGATGTTCGCGTAGCAGGGCAGCGCGTCGCGCAGCCGTCCCCCGAACAGGTCGCACACCGGAGCACCCAGCGCCTTACTGAACCACACCCACGAGGGCATGCAGGCTTCCGGAACGCGATCGGGCGTGCGGGGCTACTGTCTGACGAATCTATGGATCGCCGGCTTGACGGTATCGGCCACCCAAATGTCACCGTTCGGCGCGACGGTCATGTAGTGTGCTTCGCCAAATTCGCCAAGGCCTTTGCCGGGCTGACCGGTGCGGCCCACCGCCTTGCCATTCTCGTCGAGACGCAGAACTTCGCCGGCGAAACCGCTGGCGAGATACATCTGCTGGTCCGAATGGAGGTGCAATCCGCAGGGCAGCCCCTTGTAGGCCCACTCTTTGATGTAGGTCCCGTCCTCATCGAAGATCTGCACACGACGGTTCTGCCGGTCGGCGACGTAGAGCAGCCCGGCGTCATCCACCACGATCGAGTGCGGTGTATCGAACTTGCCGGGCGCGGTGCCCGGACCACCCCAAGACGTCAGCAGTTTTCCGGAACGGTCGAACTTCACGAGACGCGGTTCACCACGACCGTGCCCCACGAGGATGAAGATCTCGCCCGCCTTGTTGACGGTGAGATCGGTCGGCTCGTTCAGCAGGCCCGCACTCGCCTCGCCAGGCTGCCCGTGAATACCGATGGTCATCAGCACTTCACCGTCCTGATTGAGCTTCCTGACCGTATGGCCGTTCACGTCCGTCGTCCAGATGTTGCCCTCGGGGTCGAGACGCATGCCGTGCGGCCGGATATACTCGCCCTCACCGAACGCGCGCACGAAGCTGCCGTCCGGATTGAATTCGAGCAGCGGGTGCGGTCCCCGGTTGAAGATTAGGAGTGTGTTCTTGGGGGTCCAGACCACGCTGGAGGGGGCGCCCATCTCGATGTTCGCGGGAATCTGCAAACCATGAGGGACCGCGGCGTAGCCCAGCGGCGGCGCGTCTTCCATCTGCGCCGGATCGGGCGCATCCAGGACCTGGGCTGGCGCGAGCGTCGAGAGCCCCAGCGTCAACGCAACACTGAGTGCGCAAGGTGCGAGCGCGCGGGCAACGCGACCGGATGGCAGCATGGTGGCTCCTCGAAGAGTGTCCGTGAATCGCCTGTATTGTAGCATCGAGGCCGGCGCGATCAGATGTCGGCGGCCGTTCCTGCGGCGGCGGATCTTGATACACTCGATGGCGATTGGGAGAACCACGACATGAAGACATTCCCCCCGCTTGCGCTGGCTGCCGTGTGTACCCTCACGCTCGGAGCGTGGACAACGATCGCACCCGCCCGAGCGGCGTCTGCGGCGGACGAGACGATCACCGGGAGGCTGGTGGAATCCGGGTGCGCCGCCATGGGCAGCGCGGAACCCAGCGACGAACATGTCGCCTGTATGGTCCGATGCGCCAAGAATGGTGACCCGATAGGAATTCTGACCGACGACGGGATCGTGACGATCACGGGCGACTGGGCCGCGACCCACCCCGGCGAACTGGCGGACATGATGGCCAAACGGGTCCGCGCCACCGGCACAACGAGCGAATCGGGCGGCAAGACGGTCCTGCACGTCTCGACGATCGAACTGGCGCGATAGCGGTCTGAGCAAGACACGCCCGAGTCAGGGCAGCCGAAACACGACGGGCATGTTGCCGCGCTCGATATCAGGCGTGAGGGCTCGGAAATTCACCCCGCCGCAGGCCGCGATTGCGACATACTGCACTCCGTCGTGCATCCTGAGGTCAGAGAGGGGAACGCAATGAACACGCATGCTCAGATCAGACTGGCGGTTGGGTTCGGCTTCGCACTGGCTATTGGCTTGGTGGTGGGTTTCGGTGGGACGAACGTGAGAGCCCAGCCTGGTGACGTGGATTGGAACGGGGTCGTCCTGTCCACGCATCACGTGAGCGGCACCGTGCACTATCTCGAGGGGCGAGGTGGCAACATCGGGCTGTCGATCGGTGACGACGGGGTGGTCATGATCGACGACCAGTTCGGGCCGCTGGCCGACCGGATTCGCGAGACGATCAATCGAATATCGAACGGAAACATTAGATTCCTGATCAACACGCACGTGCACGGGGACCACACGGGCGGCAACGAGAACTTCGCCGCCATGGGCGTGCCCATCGTGGCCCAGGACCGAGTCCGCGATCGGCTCGCGGCGACGCAGCCAGCGGGAGCGCTGCCGGTCTTGACGTTCAGCGAAGACCTCACACTCAATCTCAACGGCGACCCGGCGCACGTCATTCCGATGCCGCCCGGCCACACAGACGGCGACAGCATCATCCACTTTGTCGAGTCGGACGTCATCCATACCGGGGATATGTTTCGGACGGTGGCGTTCCCGGTCATCGACCGGAACAACGGCGGGACGTTGGCGGGCACCATTGAGGCGCTGGGACTACTCGCCGGCATGGCCGGGCCGAACACCAAAATCCTGCCCGGGCATGGAGTGGTGGCGGGTCGGGCCGATGTGATCGAGTTCCGCGACATGGTGATCACGGTGGCCGATCGGGTCGAGGAGCTGGTGAAGCAGGGCCGAAGCTACGCGGAAGTCGTAGCGGCCAACCCGACTCGCGAGTACCAAGACAAGTGGGGCGACCCTGAGCGGTTCCTCACTGCGGTATTCGCCGAGTTGGGGGGAGCCGGATAGCGGTGTCGGCTCAGCGCGTGCGGCACGGGTAAGTGTCCACGTAGGCCTCAAGAATCAGCTGAGTGTCCCAGCGCTCGAGCTCGTCTGGGTGCGCGGTGAGATAGGCGTGGACCAGGCGCGCCATCTGGCCTGCGCTCAGGATCGCGGTGGGGCAGAACGCCTGACGACTGTCATACGCATCAACCATCAGTTTGTGCGTGTGCCAGACCGCGCTGACCAGGCCCAGGCACTGGCCCATGTGGACACCGCGCTCGACCGGGTCTTCTTCCAGCACCGCGCCCCCGTCCGCGGCGCGCAACGCGGAACCACACTCCACCAACAGTGCCGCGCCGTCGTCGACTCCGGGCGTCTGCGCGCTGGCCGTGGTCGGTCCGCCGGCCGCGAGAACGAACAGCCCCAAGAGGGCACACAGGATTGGTCTGGGCATCGACAGCGTGGGCAGCATGGGCTTCATCGATTCGGACTCCCGGGAAGACAGACACGGACAGGCGCCATCGTTCGTCGACGCCGCCTACGTATAGACAATGAACTCCAACAGGTTGGCGTCGGGGTCGCGGAGATAGTAGCTCGTGCCGGTCGCGGTGCCACCATCACGGCCTCCGATGCGCTCCACCGGTCCTAGGATGACCGCCGCCCCGGCCCCGTCCAGCATCTCAACCAGAGCGGTCGCCGTATCGTCCCAGACGAAACAGAAATCTCCGCACGGGGGCTCTGCTGCAGGCGCGCGTAGGGTGAAGGTCCCACTCTGCCAGAATTCGGGACGATGGAGATTGATCTTGTTGTCACCGAAGTGCACCGAGCAGATGTTCTCGCCCTCCATCACTGAGAATCCGAGTGCGCGGTAGAACGCGAGCATCGCGTCCGTGTTCCGCATCGGAATCGCGACGTGATCGAATGACCGGATCGGGCCAGCCACCTGGGAGGCGGCGTAACCAGGTCCCGTCGTCGCGGCCGAGGTCATGGCGCCGCCCAGGCCCCCGGCCATTGCTCGCCTGAGAAACGCGCGCCGGCTCGCGGTTGTGTGTAGGGGGGTGATTGGCATGCTGGGTATCCAGTCGTTAAACGGTTGCGGCGCGTGTACACACAAAGGGCCGAGGCAGTGACGCCTCGGCCCTTCGCGTGATCCGTGTAAACGCTGGACCGTGGTCCTACGCGTTCACTGGTTCATCGCGGATGGACCGCTTCACCAGGTTCTTCATCAGGTTCACTTTGAACCCATTGTGTGTCAGCGGCGCAACACCCTGAATGGCCACGTTCCCCGCCCGCTCGGCGGTCTGCTCATTCATGGACTGCCCGATGATGGCGTTCTCAACCGCGGTCAGCCGGACCGGGGTCGGGGCCACGCCATTGACGACGACCCGAGCGTCCGTGATGGAGCCACCGCTTTCCTTGATGGCCGTGGCCACGTTGACCAGCGGGAAGTCCCAGCTGTCACGGTCGCGAACCTTCTCGAAATACACCCGGGCGCCGGCCCACTTGGACGGAATCCGAATCGACATCAGCAGGTCGCCAGGCTCCAGCGCGGTCATGCGCTCGATGTCAATCTCCGGTCCGACGAAGAACTCTTCGGCCGGAATGACCCGCTCGGCGCTGCCGCGCCGGACGACCATCTCCGCTTCCAGCGCCACGAGCACCGGTGCGGTATCGGACGGGTTCACCGCAACACACCGGCTGGCCCCGAGAATACAGTGCTCCCGGTTCATCGCCGTGGGGGGGCTGGCGTAGCAGATGTTCCCACCCGCCCGGTAGCAGGTCCACCCATCGCGGTAATACCAGCATCGGGTGTCCTGCCCGATGTTGCCACCGATGGTGCCCACGTTGCGAATCTGCGGCGACGCGGCCGACTTGGCCGCAAAGGCCAACGCCGGGAACTGCGCCTTGATGTCCGTGTTGTTGACGACATCGATCAAGCGGGCCATCGCCCCAATCTCGATACCGTCGGCGGTCGTGCGGATCTCGCGGAGGGAGTCGATGCCGCCAAGGTCAACAACCACCTTCGGTCGCTTCACTCGATCTTTGAACCAGTCGAGCGTGTCGAGCCCACCGGCAAAGACCCAGGCATCAGACCCATGTTCCGCCAGCAACGCCAGCGCGTCGTCGGCGCTGCCGGGCTGAAACAGCTCAAGCTGAGGTATTACGTCGCGAATTACGGCCATTTTCTCGCCTCCCCTTAGACGTGCGCCGTGAGCCGGTCGTGGCCGGTCGGCGCCTGCTCGAGCATAGTCAGAATCATGTCTCGCGTGACCGGCGACCGGTAGAAGTCGCCTTTGCCTTCACCGAGCGAATCAAGCGCGTCTGCGATGGCGTTCACCACCGCGCCGGACCCCGCCCCCTGTGCGGCCTCACCGATACCCTTGGCGCCGAGCGGGTTGAACGGATCCGCCAGATCCGCATTGGCCCATTTCATCGGCTGCTCGTGCGGGACGTCCATGATGCTCGGTGGCCGGTTGCTGTAGAACCGCTTCGCCACCAGCAAGCCCCAGCGCCGGTCGTAGACCCACTTGGAACTCAGGGCCACCGAGAAGCCCTGTATGGCGCCCCCAAACAACTGCGCCGCGTAGGTCCTCGGGTGAAGGATGGTTCCGGCGTCGGATCCAACCGCGTAGTCGATCACCTTGATGTCGCCGGTCTCGATGTCTACCTCGACCTCTGCGAAGCCGGCGCAGAATGACATCAGGGCACCGCCCAGCGCGTAGTTGTCCTTCGCGACACCCATGAGCCCCTGCCCGGCCAACGCGGTGGCCGATGCGGTGGTCTGGCCGTTGATGTCTTCAGGCAATACGTGACCGTCGAATTCGCCACCGAGGTCAATGGCCCGCTGCGCCACCTGCGCAAAGCTCAGCCCCTGCCCTCGATTGCCGCGGCGATGGACGCGTTCACCGCTGACCTCGTAGCTGTCGGGAGAACCGCCGAGGTCGCGGGCCGCGATCGCCTGCATCTTCCGAGTCGCGTCCTCAACCGCAGCCCAGTTCGACCTGGTATGCGCGTGGGTGGTGGAACTGCCGCCCTGTGCCGCGCTCCACGGCAGATGCAGCGCGCTGTTGCCCCAGGCAACTTCGCACTTCTCCCAAGGCATGTCCATGCCTTCGGCCGCCGCCCGCATCGTGTCGAAGGTCGACCCGGTGCCGAGGTTGCCGACACCGGACTGGATATACATCCGGCCGTCCGGCTTGATGACAAACAGGCCGTCGACACCGGATGCACCGGCTGAGTAGGCGCTGAGGGAGGTGCCAATGCCCGTGACCTTGGCGCCGTTGCGCTGCCCGCTCCGGGCCTTGCGCTCGGTCCAGTTGAACAACTCGGCACCCTTGTCGATGGCCTCTTTGGCGAATGCGCTCGACACGTTGCCCTGCGTGCCGTCCTGTCCGAGACGACCAAACTTCGCCTGTCCTTCCGGCGCGTTCAGACGCCGAACCTCGACCTGGTCAAGGCCAAGCCGCTTGGCCGCGCGCTGAATGATCGGCTCGAGCATCGTCATCGACTGCACACCACCAGGAGCGCGTTGCGGTCCCCGAGGCGGCGTGTTGGTGTAGACGTTCGTGCCCCGTGTGCGCACCGCGGTAGGCTGGTAGCACAACGATCCGATGCCGGCCACATTCATCGCGTCACCAGACTGCGAGTAGGGGCCCTGGTCACCAACGCAATGAATGTCCAACGCGGTGATCTTGCCGTCGCGCCGCATGCCCAGCTTGATGCGGGCCTGCACGCCAGGACGGGCCCGCCCGATGGCGTTCTCCTCCCGCCTGGAGATCCGCATCTGGACCGGCTTGCCAATTTTCTTGGAAAGCAGAATCGGGATTTGCGCGTGCACGTAGCCGGTGATCTTGCCGCCGAACCCGCCGCCCGTGAACTCATTGATGAGTACCACGTCCGACGGCTCGATACCGGCCCAGCGAGCCATGGGGCCAACACTGCGCGCGGTGCTCTGCACGGAAGGATAGACGTAGAGCTTGCCGCCCTCCCAGTAGGCCATCGTCGTGCGGCTTTCGAGGGGCTGGTGCGAGGTGGACTGGTTGTAGGAGTGTTCCTCGATAATGACATCTGCTTCCGCGAATCCCGCCTCGAGGTCGCCGTAAGCCCACTCATCGGCAAAGGCGCCGTCCATCGGGATTTCGCCGGGCGCCAAGCCAGCCATGTCGGCTTCGGTCCACTTGACCTCGCCAATCTCACGGCCGAGCGTCGTGTTGCCGTCCAAGCGGGCGTTCGGACCACCCGGCTTGAGGCTGTCAAGCGGGTCAAGCACGAACGGCAGCGGTTCGAACCGAATGTTGATGAGCTCGATCGCGTCAGAGGCGATCTGCTCGCTCACCGCGGCCACGGCCAGGATGGGCTCGCCCTCGTACTTGGGCTCCATCGTCAACGACGCCTCGTTCGGCGCCTCGACCTCTTCCGGCAAGTCGGACGGCAAGAGAAAGCCTTCGACGCCCGGCAGCCGCTCCGCCGCGCTCGTGTCGATGGAAATGACTCGTGCGTGTGGCATCGGGCTCACGAGGAGCTTGGCGAAGACCATGCCTTCGGCACGGTGGTCTTCAGCGTACTTCGAGCGCCCCGTGACCTTGGCATACAGGTCGGGGAGCTGGTAGTTCTTTCCGAGCAGTTTGTAATCAGCCACGTTAGGCCCCCCGCGTGATAGCCGCCGCCCGCTCGACGGTCGTCAGGATCTTGTCGTAGTCGGCGCACCGACACAGGTTGCCAGAGAGCCATTCCGCCGCTTCTTTCCGCGTCGGGTTCTGGTTCTGGTTGAGCAGCGCGACCGTGTTCATGATGTACCCGGACATGCAGAACGCGCACTGGAAGCCTTGCTCTTCCAGCACCGCCTGCTGCATCGGGTGCAGCGTGCCGTCTTCGCGCTCGAGCCCTTCGATCGTCGTGACTTCGCGACCGCGGACCGTATGGGTGAGCGTGGAACAGGCGTAATGGGCGACGCCGTCCACCAACACCGTGCAAGCCCCGCATTCTGCGCGGTCGCAACCGATCTTGGTGCCGGTCAATCCCATCGTATAGCGCAGCGTGGTGGACAGGGTCTCCATCGGCGGAACCTGAACGCGTCGGCTTCGGCCGTTGACGTTGACGGTAATCAACCGTTCAACGGCACCTGCCGCCGCGGACTGGGCCAGCAAGGCCCCACCGTTCGCGCGAAACAAGTAGTTGGCCGACGATACGGCCGCGCTGGCAGCGATCGCGCCTTTAATGAAACCACGTCGTGAGACACCCTGCTGGGCCGTCTCTTCCGTCAACTCGATGATCTCCTGACTCATGGGACGATCACCTCCATCGGTCGTGCTAGGTCCTCGGAGGCCGCGCTTCCATAGCCGGCCCACTGTGCTAGGGCACGACGATACCACGCAAACACCGAAACAGATCAAGTCAATTTTTTGATCGGTCGATATTGTTTGGCTGACCACTTTCGGCGACGGCCAACCTCGACCCTTTCGGGCCGCCAGGACGTCAATCAGCGTACAATCTCGCTGTGACACGCTCCCGCGACGACTCCGACTGAGCCGTGACCCACCCGTTAACGCTGACGCGAGATGCCGGAGCCTGAACATCCACCATCACCTGGAGCCGCCGGGTCCACGGCCGCGTACCTGGCCGTCGCAGCACTTGTCACCTACGTCTGTCTCTTTCACGGCCTGACCACGTTCGGTCTGGTGGGACCAGACGAACCGCGCTACGCCGCCATCGCCCGGACCATGGCCGAAGGAGGCGACTGGGTCACGCCCCGGCTACACGGCGAAGCGTGGCTCGAGAAACCGATCCTGTATTACTGGGTAGCGGCGGTTGGCTATCACCTGTTCGGAGACAGCGAGGTGGCGGCCCGCCTCCCCTCGGTCGCAGGCGCTGCGACAACCATGCTCGCCTTGAGCTGGCTGACACGACGCGTCTTCGGAGGACCCACCGGCGCCATCTTCCTCCTGTTGTTTCCGTCCAGTATCGCCATTCTCGTGTTCGCGCGCGCGGCGACGACCGACATGCTGTTCTCGGCGACACTGGCGCTCGCGATGGTGACGGCGACACCGCTCGTGCTGGAGCGGCGCCCGCACGCCATGGCCGCCTGGCAAGTCGGATTCGGCATCGCCCTTGGTCTCGCCGTGCTCGCGAAGGGTCCCGCCGGTGTCGTGCTTGCGGGCGCCGGCATTCTCCTCGGTGCCGTGTGTTCTCGCCGGTTGGGCCACGTCTTGCGGCTGGCTGGCCCCTGGTCCATCGGAAGTTTCGCCCTGGTCGGGCTTCCCTGGTATGTCCTGTGCGCGATGCGCAACCCGGAGTTTGTCCAAGTGTTCTTCATCTCGCACAATGTGGACCGCTTCCTGACTCCCGTCTTTCAGCACCAACAGGCGTTCTGGTACTTCGGCCCAGTAGTGGTGGTGGGCCTGGCACCCTGGACCGCCGCCCTCGTGGCCACGATACACAACGCGGCGAGCACCCTGACCCGACGCGATTGGACCGGATCACCCTCCATGTTCCTGGCCGGCTGGGTGATCTTCCCAATCGCCTTCTTCAGCCTGTCGCAGTCAAAACTACCCGGCTACGTACTCCCCGCGATACCGGCCGCCATCGTCTTGCTGGCGCACGCGATCGCCGTCGCACTGTCGCGTCCTACGGCAGCTCGCGCCATCGGTCTCGGTACCGCCGGCGCCCTGGGAGCCATGGCCATCGCGTTCTTTGTGGCTCCCGGCGTCGCCAGTGCGGGGGTCGAGCCGGGAGCGGTACGCCCGCTAGCCGGCGTACTGGCAGTGGCCGCCCTGACCGCCGCCTATTTTGGCGGGCGGGGGCGACTCCACCAGGCGGTGGCGGTGGCTGGGCTGAGCGTGGCGCTCGGCCTCTGGCAGTTGAACACCACCTTGATGCCACACCTGGACGCGGAACTGAGCACGCGGGTGGCGGCGCGGGAGTCCAGCCGCCTGTCCGGCGGCGAGCCCGTACACACCTACGGTCTCCACCGCGCCTGGCAGTATGGGCTGGAGTACTACCTGCGAGGCGCCCTGTCGGAGTGGACGACGGACACCCCGACGGGGACCGTTGTCGTCACCACTCGGCGCGGCATGCGCGCGATGCAGTTGGAAGGTGCGGGCATCGTGGTGCTGGGCGACCTGGCCGCGGACACGATGGTCGTGCGCACAGACCCGGCAGGAGAGCGGCTGACCCCGCGGAAGTAACCCCACCCGCCGACTGACGCCGTTACGGCTGCGTCGTGTTCGCGCCGCCGAAGAACTTCCCGTCGACGCACTGATCGGATCGGCAATTGTTCCGGAACGGGGACCCGAGGGCCACAAGCAGTTGCACGGTATCCGGTTTCGGGATGAAGAACCGCGAGGGCCCGAACGCCATGTCGGCGGCTGAATCTCCGGCTTTGTTGATGGCCGTCACGTCGGCACCCCGCGCCACCAGAAACTCGACCATCTCGTTGTTCCCGAGCGCCGCCGCACCGTGCAGGGCCGTGTAGCCTCGACTGTCCACCGCATCCACCTCGGCGCCTAATTCAACCAGGAAGTGCACGGCCTGCATCCAGGACTCCGGCGCATTCTGGGAGAAGTTGCCCCGCCAGCCGATCCCGGAGGCGACCATGAGCGGGGTGGTGCCGGCAAACGTCGGCAGATGCGGATCGGCACCGGCTGCCAACAACAGACGCATCGACTCGACATCGCTGGCCTGGGCCGCGCGCCAGAACGGCGTGGCGCCGGCCGGGTCGATCCAGAGCCCGTTGTGCGAGGTTGGACTGAACCACAGTCCACGGGCGATACGGGCGGTCGGGTCGGCGCCGCCATCGAGCAAGGCGGCGAGCAGTTCCAAGGCGTCAACACGCTCCTGGACGGTGCGAGGGTTCGGCGCCCATGAAACCGGGGCGAAGCGCATGTTGATGGTGGCATACAGCGGGGCCAGCCCATCAATGTTCGCCACGTTCGGGTCGGCGCCGGCATCCAGCAGCCACTTCGCGACGGTGTAGTGCCCGTTGGCAATCGCAATCACCATGGGGCTCGACCCCTCGCTTCCGGCGACCTGGTCGACAACCGCGCCGCTCTCAACCAGCGCCTGCACCGCCTCGAGATGGCCATCGCGCGCCGCGTAGAGCAACGCCGTCATCCCGCCCATCATCGAGTTGGCGCCCGGAGCCCGTGGACGACCCGCCGGTAGTTCGTTCCCGTCGCTGTCGTACCGCCGATCGTCCATCGCGACGACCAGCGATGTCAGTCCCGCGTGGGCGCCATGGTCGACAAGCAATCGGATGACGTCGGCCCGGTTCTCCCACGCCGCGAACATCAACGCCGTCTGGCCGTTGGCCTTCTCGCGCGAGTTCACGAATGCGCCGTGGTCCAGCAGCCGTTGGACGGCGTCGACACTCCCTGATGTTGCCGCCGCCATCAACGGGGTGGCCCCGGTCGACGTCGGCCAATTCACCAGCGCTCCGCCATCGACAAGCAGGTCGATCATGACGGCGCTGCCGTTGGTCGCTGCCATCCAGAGCGGGACGATGCCGCCGACACGAGTGGTCGCGGCCACGTTGGCATCGGCCCCGACCAACAGCGTCGCCATCTCCACGTCGTCGCGAAACGCGGCCCAGTGCAAGGCCGTCATCCCGTCGCCCTGTGCCTCGTCGATATCGCGGCCGCTCTTCACGAGCGCCCGTACCGTCTCCAGGTCGCCGTGCATGGCCGCGTCGGCCAACGGTGTGTCGGCGGCCGAGGCTACGACTGGATGCGCGCCGTAGCACACGAGCGCCACAACCGCCGCGGCGACGATGCGGCCACCACACAACGACGAACGACTCACTGGCATCGTGCTTTCCCGCATCCCGCTAAATCGCAACCTCGCCGTTGCTATCGCCAAAGCTGTCAATGTCGACCCCCAGCTTGTGCAGCATGGTGACCAGCAGGTTCGCCATCGGCGTGCCGTCCGCACACAGCACGTGCGTGTTGCCGGCCAGTTGACCATTCGCATGACCAGCAAGAAACAGCGGCACCCGCAGGTGATTGTGGACGCTGCCGTCGCCCATCGGGCTGCCGTACAGCACCAGGGAGTGGTCAAGCAGGCTGCCGTCGCCATCGGGCGTGTTCTTGAGCCGGTCGATGAAGTAGCTGACCTGGTCGACGTGGAACTCGTTGAGTCTGGCGAATTCCGCGAGCTGGTCCGGCCGGTTGCCGTGGTGTGACAACGAGTGAAACGGTGTCTCCACACCGCTGTCCGCATAGACCCGCGAACTCACGTCGCGCCCCATCTTGAACGTGGAGACGCGCGTCACGTCGGTCATGAAGGCCAACACCTGGAGGTCGAACATCATGCGGACGTGATCAACCCAGGCGTCGGGCACGCCGATGGGTGCCTCGGGCAAATCAATCCCGCGACGCGTCGAGTTCTGCGACTCGACCAACTGAATGCGGCGCTCGATCTCCCGCACGTCTTCGAGGTAGTCGTTCAACCGTGCCCGGTCGACCGCACCGAGGTCGCGCTGGAGGTCGGAGACCTTGCCCAGGATCGCGTCGAGAATACTCGCGTTGGCCCGACGACGATCGAGCCGCTGGGCCGGCGTGGCACCGTCACCGAACAACCGCTCGAACACGACCCGGGGGTCGCGCTCCATCGGCAGCGGGGTCGTCGGAGACGCCCAGGAAATCGTGTTGGCGTAGACGCAGCTGTATCCGTAGCCACAGGCGCCAGTCAGGGAACCCACATCCTCGACGCACACCTGCATGGACGGCAGCGGCGCGTCCTGCCCAAACGCCGCGGCGTACACCTGGTCAACCGACACGCCATTGAAGATGTCGGCGCCCTCGGTCATCCGCGCGTGCGCAGACGTGAGGAAGGCCGCAGATGAACGTGTGTGGTCGGCGCCCGCCTCAGCCTCGGTTTGGGCAGTGGCCGGGGCGATATCCGTATGACTGACCACCGTCACATAGTCGCGATGGGGCTCGAGCGACCGCAGAATCGGCGTAGTCTCGAAGTTGCGGCCCACGGTTTGTGGCGACCAGTAGTGCAGCCGGGTCCCCTCGGCGGTGCTCCCAGCCGACCCGTGCACCATTTCCAGCGCGGCGAACCGGGTGCGCGGTTGCGCCACAGAACCCCGGATGGCGGTCTGGGCCGGCATCATCGCTTCGAGCCACGGCAAGGCCAGGGTGACCCCGACGCCGCGCAGCGCCGTCCGCCTCGAAATATGTTTCCTGGTGATAAACATCGCCTCCTCCGCCTCGACGTCCCCATCAGGCCTGGGACCAGGCCCTGCTACTGGTCGACCAGCGCGACATCGGTGTCCATGTCGGCCCGCCTCATCTGAAACGGGGTACTGGTCACGATCCCCATCACATATGCGGAAAAACGATGCTCTTCCCGCTCCGCATCGCGGACGATGGTCCGCACCGCAGGCATATCGTACGGCTGAAACACACGGCCGTTCGCATACATCAGCAGGTTCCTCGCAAAGTTGGTGAGAAACAAGTCTTCGTTGCGCAGCAGAAACTGCCGGAGGCTGACGGGGCCATCCACCGGCGTTCCATCATAGATGGTTCCGGACGGGTCGACCGGAAACCCGCTGTCGCGCGTACGCCACGCACCAACCGCATCGAAATTCTCGAGCGAAAAACCGACCGGGTCGATGACGTTGTGGCAAGACGCGCAGAACGTGTTGGCCCGGTGCGCCGTTGTTCGCTCGCGCACCGACAGATGACGCTCGCCCGCCTCGTTCTCGTCAAGCGGTGGCACATCAGCCGGCGGTCTCGGCGGCGGAGTCCCCAGCAAGACATCCAGGACCCACGCCCCGCGAATGACCGGCGAGGTCCGATTCGGCACCGAGGTCAGGGTCAGGATGCTGGCATGTCCCAGCAGGCCGTGACGACGTTCGTCCGTCACGGCCACGCGCCGGAACCGGTTGCCGATCACGTTCGGCACGCCGTAATGGGTGGCGAGCCGCTGGTCGACGAAGGTGTAGTCCGCAGTGAGCAGATCGCGAACGCTCCGGTTTTCTCGAACGATGCTGTCAAAGAACAGCTCGGTCTCGCGGACCATCGAGCGGTTCAAATTCTCGTCCCAATCTGGAAACAGGAACACATCGGGATGGGCATCCCGCAGATTCTGCAAATGCAACCAGTGCGACGCGAAATTAGTCGAGAGCGTCTCGGCCCGCGGGTCCGCCAGCATCCGGGTCACCTGCCGCTCGAGTTCGCCCGGGTCTGAGAGATGCCCCTGCTCAGCCGCGGCGAGCAATGGCTCGTCCGGCATACTGCTCCACAGGAAGAACGAGAGTCGAGATGCCAGTTCCACATCGCTCACGCGATAGGTCGACCCCGCGCGCACTCCGTCGGGCGTACGCTCGAATCGGAACACGAATTCAGGATCCGCCAACAGTGCCTGCAGCGCCATGCGGATCCCCGCCTCGAACCCGCCGTCCGCCCGTGCCGTCTCGTACAGGCCGATCAGACGCTCGACATCGATCTCCGTCACAGGTCGACGAAACGCCTGACGGGCCAGTCGCCGCACGATCGCCTCGGCACAGGGTGTCTCCTCGGCGCGGGTGGCAGGCCGGCACGACAGGATGCGGGCGCGGCTGGCCGTTTCGCTGATGCCTGTGACGTCGTAGGGACCGTCGATCCCGAGGTTGCGCACGTGCGGCAACCCAGTCAAGCCCGGAAACTGTCCGGTCGACAGGTCGGCCAGGGCCCGTTCGAACGGCATGACGAAATCCTGCACCGGGCCGGACGCCCGCTCGATGAAAGCGGCCGAGACAACGTGCGGTCCCGAGGTGATGGCAATGGGCGGCGTTCTCAGGTCTTCGGTCGCCTTCAGCTTGCGGTCGAAGTCGAGCAACGCGACCCGCTCGCCATCGACCGAGATCTCGATCTGTTCGCCTTCGGCCGGAACGTTGTCGCCGAAGACGGGGCCGATGCTCGAGTAATAGAAGGACAGCCGGAACCGGTAGTCACCGTCGGCCGGAAAATTGTGGGTCACGACCGTGCCCCCGCGCGTCCCGAACGGCGCTCCCGGTACATGTCGCATCTGTGACACAGCCTGAGGCACGACGTACGTCTCGACCCGCGGCGTCGCCTCTGCGTCGCCGAGCGCCAGGCGGCTGATCTTGCCGGCGGCGGAGATATAGCTCTCGAGCAGGGCGGGCGACACCGTCAGCACATCTGACATGTTGTCGTAGCCCTGACTCATGTCGCCTGGCGGCAACAACGTTGCGCCATCGACCTCGAGCCCCACGAGGTCGCGCACGACGTTCGCGTACTCGGTGCGGTTGAGCCGATGCAGCACGGGGCGCCCGGGATTCGGCGACGTGGCGGCGGCCGAGTCAATCGCCGCCTCGAGCCCGGTCACAAAAGCCGAGACCGTGGAGGCGTCGGGACGGGGTCGCCGTGGCGGCGGCATCAGCCCCGCCCGTAGTTTCCGCACGACCTTTTCGAGGGTCTCGGCGTGCGCGGAAGGCTGAGCCAGGTCGATACCTTCCAGAGAAAGGTCCCCCTCCCGTGCACCATCGCTGTGACACGTGACGCAGTACTGGTCCAGCAGGGCGCGGGTCGGCGCCGCCGGCGCCTCCGCGGCCGCGGTCAGCGAGACCGGCTGAGCCACGACCGGCGTGGTCGCGAGGGTCGCCAAGAGGGCACCTAGGAGTAATCGTAGAGAGGGCATGTACGCAGACGACAGCATGCGCGCGACGACCGCGGGCCGTTTCGGCGCGAAAACACTCGCTATGGCGCCTCCAGAGTAGCCGATCCGCAAGGCGAACTCGAAACGAAATCTGGGCGGTAAGATCGGGATGCATGCGGTTTTCCATACCCCTCGGATGGCTCGCGCCGATGCTGGTCGCAGCGCTGGCAGGGACGGCCGCCACAGCTCAAACCGTCCAGCCGTATCGAGACAACCTCCCGGCGGCGCACCCCGCCATTGCCTACGAGACCGGCCCCTTCGACAACCCGGTGAGCCGATTGGCGGAGGCAGTGACCGCTGGTCAGGTCGTCTTGGCACATGACGACCGCTTCGGCTATCTACCCAGCCTGCTGGAGCGCCTCGATCTCGCCGCGGATACGCAGGTGCTTGTCTTCTCGAAGACCAGCCTCCAGGCCGCCCATGTGTCCCCGCGGACTCCGCGCGCCATCTATTTCTCCGACACCATAGCTGTCGCCGTCGTGCCGGGGGCCCCGTTGATTGAGGTAATGGCGCTCGACCCACTTCGAGGTGCGGTGTTCTACTCGATCGACAGTGGCCAGACCCAGCGCCCGCGTTTCGCACGGCCAAACGTGTGTCTGCAGTGCCACCAACAAGCGGCGACGCTGGGCGTACCTGGTCCGTACATCGGCTCGGTGTCTACGAGCGCCACAGGCCGTCCAGATTTCCGACTGGGCACCGTCGTAACCGACCACCGGACATCGTTCGACGAGCGCTGGGGGGGCTGGTATGTCACTGGCACCCATGGCACCCAGACACATCGCGGCAACGCGCTGGCCCGAGACCCGGCAACCCCCGCCGGGCAGGTCGATCCGGCCCACCAGAACCTGACCAGTTTGACGCGCTTTGTAGACCCGAGCCGCTTTCTCGTCCCCACGAGCGATCTGGTGGCCCTGATGACGCTCGAGCATCAGACGCAGATGGTCAATCTCTTCACCCGAATCGGCTGGGAGGCACGGATTGCGGACCACGACGGACGGCTGGATGGGGGGGAAGCGGTGGCGCGCCAGGCGGGCATCGAAGAACTGGTGCGCTACATGCTGTTCGCGGACGAAGCCCCGCTCAGCGAACCGATCGCCGGCGTTTCCAGCTTCACCGAGACGTTTGCGACTCGCGGGCTACGAGACCGCCAGGGCCGCTCGCTCCGAGACTTTGACCTGCAGACCCGCCTGTTCCGCTACCCGCTCAGCTTCATGATCTACAGCCCCCTGTTCGACGGGCTCCCGGACTCGATCCGCAGCGGGGTGTATGCGCGGTTGCTGGATGTCTTGGAGGGATCCGCTCCTGGATACGAGCGGCTGCGACCAGCGGACCGTGCCGCCGTCCTGGCGATCGTGCGAGAGACCAAGCCGGGCCTGCCAGCAGCCTGGTTGGCACGGTAGGCGCGCGGGGCGAGAAGTGGCCCTGACTGGTCGGCGCCCCTGAAGGGGCTTGCTACTTCAGACCCATCTTTTTTTTGTAGCCAGACCACTCGGAGCGCAGCCGCAGGAAGGCGTCGACATCTGCACACAGCAGGAAGGGATTGGTGCGGCGCTCGAGCCCTATGGTGGAACTGGGCCTCGCGCCGTAGTCATGACCGGGCCAGACGGTGCTCTCGTCCGGCACGGCGTCGAGCACCCGCTGCAGACTGCTCCATTCGGTGCGGGCGTCGTCGTCCGTCTTGGCGCCGCCGACCTTGCCGACGAAGATCAGGTCACCCGTGATCAGCAGCTGGTTCGACGGCTCATAGAGCACGACGTGGTCATCGCAGTGCCCCGGTGTGTAGAGGCAGCGAAGCGCGAATGCCCCGACGGGCAGTTCCTGGCCATCGCCCAGCGCCACGCCGGGTGCGGACGGCGCGCCGGGATGGGCGGCAATGGGCGCCCCGGTCAACTCAACCGCCGCGTGGTTGCCCTCTGTATGGTCGGCGTGGCCATGCGTGTTGATGATGTGCGTCACCCTCAGGCCCTGGGCTGTGGCGCGCTCGACCACCGCCTCAGGCGAATACGAAGGATCAATCAGCACCGCCTGGCCGGCGTCACGGTCGCCAAGCAGGTAGGCAAAATTGCGGTCGCCACCGACGCGGATCTGCTCGAATATCAATTGCATGAGGTGTGTTCCCTGCCGGCGAGGCTGAGGCCTCGGCTAATTCCCCACCCTGGGCATCTCAACGTCGCTGCCACCCTGATGAAGGATGAGGGCGGTGGCGCCGCCGGTCGCATCGACTCGAAAGGTGATGCGGGCGCTCGACTCCCGGAAAAAGAACTCCGTCGGCGACTCGGGGAGAATCAGTGTCGCCGGCATCTCGGTCAGCTGGGCCAACAAACCGCCGTCGGTCCGGCTGATGGCGATGCCGAATCCGGGTTGCTCCTCGTAGGTCCCGACGTAGCGGCTGAGCACCTCCGGTGACAACTCGATAGGCGATCGCCCGGCGATGATGGCAGCCGGTTCCAGCTTCACCGCGCGCCGTCCAAGTCCGCCTTGCTCGAAGACCAGGTCCAGCACTTCGCCCGTGTCCTCTCGCACGTTGAACATCACACGCAGGCTGCTTCCCACCAGCACGAACTCGTGCGGACCTCGCGGGGTGAGCTGAGCGCGGGGCTGGCCGGTGGCCTGCAGATAGATCGCGCGGCCCTCCCGGGTGACGTTGAGATGAAAGGTGGGGGTAAGTTCGTAGCGTCCAAAGTAACTCTCCAGACCGTCGGGCCGTGGGACGGGCTGGGCGGATGCGATCGACGCGGACCCAAGCAGGCCAATCACTGCGAGTCGGACGAGGAGGCGGACCCAATCGAACGACAGGCGATTCCACTCGTTCATCCGCTCCGTCCTACCTTCCAACCCTGGTGTCCGCTCGCCCCCGATGTCCCGCTACTTCGACACGGAGAAATCGAGAGCCACGTCCATCGCAGGGGCACTGTGCGTGATCCACCCGATTGAGATGACATCGACACCGGTGGCGGCGACCTCGCGGATGGTCTCCGGCGTGATGCCCCCGGACGCTTCGGTGATGGCCCGCCCTTTCGCCATGGTGACCGCGCGGGTCAGGTCGGCCACGGACATATTGTCGAGCAGCACCACGTTTGCGCCTGCGTCCAACGCCTCCTCGAGTTGTTCGAGCGTATCCACTTCGATCTCCAGCGCGACCAGGTGACCGAGGGTGGCGCGGGCGGCCTCAACGGCGGGACGCACACCTCCGGCGACCTCCCGGTGATTGTCCTTGATGAGGACGGCATCGTGTAGACCAAATCGGTGATTTGCGGCCCCGCCAACCCGGACCGCGTATTTTTCGAGCGTGCGAAGGCCGGGGGTCGTCTTCCGTGTGCACACCACGCGGGCCTGGCCTACTTCAGCCACGGTGTCGACCACCGCCCGCGTGAGGGTCGCCACGCCTGAGAGATGCCCCAGAAGGTTGAGCGCGGTCCGCTCCGCGGACAGCAGGACCCGGGCGGAGCCCTGCAGCTCGACCAAGGGCGCCCCTGCCCGCACATCGGCGCCGTCACTCTCGATCGGCTTGTGGCGAACCGGCCCCAGCAAGAAAAAAGCACAGAGCGCGGGCCCCAGGCCGCAGACCCGCCCATCCTGCCGCGCGACAAATAACAATAACAAAAAAACGCCGGACATTTTGATTTCCTCGAAATGTTTCGAATTCTTTCGAGTTGAACCGGTTAATCTGAAAAGTCAACAGTCGCAAAAACGGATTAACTAGCTCAAAGTATTTGTATCTCAAATGTATAATCAGCTGACAATTTCGCTGGC
>SXOW01000397.1 GCA_005778315.1 Acidobacteriota bacterium | reverse complement strand
TTTGACTCTGCGGTGAGGACCACGTTCCGAGCCTGGGAGGCGTGGGTGCATCCTGTCCCAAAACGGCGTGTCCTGTACGGTGTCGACCTGCTGGTCCACCTGTACGGCGCGTTGGTGCTGCATCTCACCTTCCTCGGCGGCTTCGACCTGAGCGCGGGCACGCTTCGGATCTCGGTCTACGGCTACGCAAACCTCCTGGTCGCACTCGCAGGCCTGCTGGCGCTAAGGCGATGGCTCCGTGGCTCGTTCATCGATGGATTCAGGACTCCGATCTGGGTCGTGGTCGGCGCTATCAGACGGTGGCCAGAGGCCCTTTCGGCGTGGGTCCGCACCTCCCTCACGACGCCACGAATACCGACCGGCGCGCTGCTGGCCGCCGCGCTGCTGGCAGGCGTTGCGGCCGTCGGCCTCCTCACGCCGTATCCGTTGCAGGGGCTGACGGCGCACTACTTCGACAACCCGGACTGGGTGGCCCCCCCAGTCTCCAGTGTTCGTGACCGTGACCTGACTCTGCGGCGGCTCCCGCGTAATTGTTGCGTGTTCGACTACAGCATCGAATGGACGGGGGTGATCGACATTCCTGCCCCCGGCGACTACCGATTCGCCACCGAGTCCGATGACGGATCGTCGTTGTGGATCGACGGCGAGCTGGTAGTCGATAACGGGGGTGTGCACGGTATCGCGAGGATGGAGGGTGTCGCCAACCTCAAGGCCGGATTTCATCCGATTCGACTCCGTTACATGCAGCGGCAAGGCGCGGCAACGCTCGTGACGGCATGGGGCTCCGCGGCGACCGGGCCCGCCGCCCCCGAGGAGCGCCCCCTCTCTACCGCTCTGCTATTTCCCGAACGCCCGAGCAGCCGCTCGCTCACTCTGTTCCATTTGGTCCGCCGGCTGATGTCACTCGGAGCGCTATTGCTCCTTCTGTGCTGCTCGGTGGTGGCGCTGGGCGGGTGCGACCTGCTGCTCGACCCCTCGAGCCGACGCTCGACACTCGCTGCGTTCAGGTCGCTCGGTGCGTACAGGGGCGCCGCGACCCAGGTCGTCGAACTCGCGCTGCTCGCAACCTTGGCGGTCGGTCTCTGGGTCGTGGTGCTCGGACGCGTCACGGTGTCGCTCGGTATCGTCGAGGTGACATGGGCCAGGCCCGCCGCCCCGTTCCTCTGCCTCGGAGTCCTCTTCGTACTCAGACGCTCGCTGCGCGGGTCATTCGGAGGAGGGTTCCAGCTCCCCCCCGCGCTCAGCATCGCGGCCACCGAGGTGTCGCGTCTGCTGTCTGCGTGGCTCCGACGGCGTGCGGCGGCGCCCGCGTCGAGAGCCCGGCTCGTCGCGTCTGCCATCTTGGCCATCGCCCTGGTCAGCCTGGGCGTTGCGAGCGCCGGCCTGCAACAGGGCTTGACCGGGCGCTACTACGACGCGCCCGACTGGACGGGAGATCTGTTCGCGGCCGCCCGGGACCGGGATCTGAACCTCCGGCGTCCCGTATATGACTTCGTCAATGAGGATTTCCTCTATAGCGTCGAGTGGAGCGGCGTCATTCACATCGCGTCGGGCGGACACTATCGATTCGCACTGACGACGGAGGGAGCGTCGCGGCTGTGGATTGACGACACGCTGGTCGTCGACAACGGCGGTGCTCAGGTAGATGTGGAGACAGCAGAGGGCATCGTGCGTCTGACTCCGGGCTTCCGCGAGATCCGCATCCGCTATGCGCACGCCGTGAACCGTCCCGGCACGTTCATCGCCGGGTGGTCTCGCGGCGCCGAACCGTTGCGGCGTCTCTCTACGGCCAGGCTGTTTCCGGCCGCTCCGACCAGCCGTGCGTGGGCCGGGATTAGGCTCTCTCTGGGGTTGCTCCAGATCGCGGGTCTCGTGTTCGCCGGCGGTCTCACTTTCGTGTATCTGATGGCGTGGCACTGCCTCCTGAGAGAATCGCGTGCAGTGGAGGAGCACCAGGTGTACATCGGGCTCTTCGTCTTGATCCTGTTCGCCTACTACCTGGCCGGCTCCGGCCTGCTCCAGGACTTCTGGGGGTTCTCACAAGTTTGGGGCATCGGAGCGTCTCGCAAACTGTTTACGCTCCTGCTCGCGACCGTGCCCGTCCTGGCATATCGACGCTACCGATCACGCCTGGAACCGGCAATCAAGCGCGTGGACGTGTTGCTCCGAGCCCATCGGATGGTCGTATTGGTGACTGCCATCCTCTCCGTTCTGCTCTTCTTTGCGCTGAGAAGCGAGTTCGTCAACTCCGACGGCGTGATGTTGCGTTGGCTCGTGATCCAGACCCTCGCCGACGGGGACATCAACTTCGACGAGATGTTCGAGCAGTATCTGCACATTCGCTTCTGGTACTACACGAACGCGGCGTTCGATTGGTCCGTCCGCCTCTCATATCAGGTCGCCTCGTCGTTTGCGGGGGGTACCTTCGTTCTGGTGTTGTGGTCCTATGCTCGGCGCCTCGTGCCGAACGCCGGCCTCGTGTTCTTGGTGCTGATGGTCAGCGGCGGCTACATGCAGTTGTTCTTCGGCGAGGTCGAGCACTACTCGCTCGTTGCGGTCGTCATT
>SXOW01000396.1 GCA_005778315.1 Acidobacteriota bacterium | reverse complement strand
GAGACGTTTGTCCTCGATCTGTCGCTCCCACCGGCGGAGACAGGCACCCCCGCGTCGGTCGCCGTCGACGGCGTGGTCCGCGTCGTTGTGAGCGATGGCGGGGAGGTGACGGTAGAGGGGCGCCCCCTGACATTGGGCCAACTCGAAGAGCTGCTTGCCCGTGTGCCAGTCGGGCCGGACCGTCAGGTCATTCTGTCGGCCGATGGACGAACGCCGCACGCGACCGTGGTCGCCGTGATGGACGTGGTCCGCCGCGCGGGTATCCCGGCGATGCGGATCGAAACCACCCCGCCTGCTCGCGACCCGTCGTAGCGGGTGGCGCGTCGGTTCAGGCGCCCGCGTCTTCGAGCCATCGTCGCATCTGGTCCCGCGGTGCCAGCCCCGGATGTTGCGCGATCACGGCACCGCTCTTCAGGATTACAAAGTTCGGGATGGCACGGACGCCGTATCGGGCGCTGAGCCCAGGTTCCGATTCGGTGTTGACCTTCAGGATGACGGCGCGGCCGGCCATCTCACGCGCGAGTTCGCGGACCACGGGAGCCGCACTGCGGCACGGGCCGCACCATTCCGCCCAGAAGTCGACCAGCACAGGCACGCCGGACCGTCTGACAACCTCTGAAAAGGTGGCCTCGTCTACATCCAAGGGCTCCGCGAAAGGCGGCAGGGCCGTCTTGCACGCCCCGCATCGAGCTTGATTCGTGACGCGACCCGGCGGGACGCGGTTCTTGGCTCCACACGCCGCGCACCGCCTGATCACCTGAGCCGCCATGATAGGTCGCAGGAGTGCAAGCCGGCCGCCAACCCGTTGTTAGACGTTCTTCTGTGCGCATGCGGTTCGTTCAGTCCGCTCCGTTTCCGAGGCTGCGGAATATCACGCGTCCATGTCCGCTGCCGCGGGTATTTCTTCGCGCCCCCCACCACCTGCGCTCCGCCGTCCCCGGCGTCCGCGCGCGGCACGGGCCCTAACGCCTACGACCCGTTTGGCACGGAGATTGAAGTTGGATATTTCCGGACGAGGTCGAGGAGCGACGCCAGGGTGACAGCGATGCCGAAAATATCGATCGGCCGTGGGGTTCGGGCCCTCATGGTCGGGTTGTTCGTCGGGTTGGTGACTACGGTCGCGGCGCCGACGGCAGAGGCGCAGGACGATCGGAGCAACTGCGCCGATTGTCATTTCGCCAACCCCTACACCGAACCGGCACAGGACCACCTGCAGGAGTGGAGTCGGTCCCCGCACGGTCGGAACAACGTGGGGTGCGAGCGATGCCACGGCGGGGACCCCGCTACGTTCGAGAGACTGCAGGCCCACCAAGACGTGCTCGGCGGCTTCAACCCGTCGAGTCCTGTGCATCGCGATCAACTGCCGGCGACGTGCGGGACATGCCACGCCGGTCCCTACGTCGCCTACCAAAGCAGCCGGCACCACGCACTGCTCGCGAGCGGCGACCGTCGTGTGCCAGTCTGTACGACCTGTCACGGCACGGTCGGCGCCAACCTGCTCTCGCCGGCCGGACTGGAACGTCAGTGCGCGAGTTGTCATGGTCCCGAAGGGGTCGCGCCGCGACCGGGGCGAGCAGAAGGGGCGCGGCTGTTGCTGGACGGGATAGCCGACGTCCGTGAGTCACTCAAGGCGGCCCAGCGTATGATTGAACGGGTGCGGGATGACGACCGACAAGCGGCCTTCGAGGAGCAATATCAGCAGGCCGAAGTCCCACTGATTCAGGCGCGGCAGGCCGGACACCGCTTTGTGTTCGATGACCTGGAAGAGCGGCTCGCCACGGCGAGAGCCCGCACGGCGGCGCTGCTGGCCGCGCTCGTGAATCCCTGACCCATCGCCTATGAGGAGGCCGTGATGTCCAAGGAATGGCTGGGAGACCGCGAGCGAGCGCTCGAGAATGAGTACTTCCGGCGTCGGGACCAGGAGCTGATTCAGAAGCTGCGCGAGGAGGGTCGCATCGAGCGGGAGCGACAGCAGATCGGGGAGCGGCTCGGGACCGTCGACGATCGCCTTCCCGCCAAGCTCCAGAAGCTGGGTTTTTGGGCCGACGGCCTGGCGCTGCTGCATCTGGTTCCGCTGATCGATGTGGCCTGGGCGGACAAGGGTGTGACCCAGAGGGAGCGGGACTTGGTGCTCGCGCTGGCAGAGCGGCGCGGGGTGACTGCCGACTCTCCGGAGCGCGACCAACTGGTGACGTGGCTCACCCAGCGACCGGACCAGCATGTCTTCGACACGGCCTACGAGGCGATTCGGACTCTGCTGGCCCACGACACGAAGACCGGACGTGCGACGACACAGCAGGAGCTCGTGGACATGAGCACCCAGGTCGCCGAGGCGACCGGCGGCATCCTGGGCATGATGCCGGTCTCTCGGGGAGAGCGAGAGTGTCTGGATCGGATCAGCGACGTGCTGACCGCCCCCGACGGGGGGCTCCCATCGGACGCGAACTGACGCGGTGTTCGCAAGAGGCTTCCCGCCGCGTATCGCGTCCGCCCCTCGTCCAGGGGCGGACGCGGAGAGAAACGATGCAGCGCATGCCGACGGTCCGCTCTCAGATGACCCCGTTTCCCTATTTCGTGGAAGCTCATGACAGTCTCCTCAAGGCGCGGGCCATGATGGTCGAGCATGAAATCCGCCACCTGCCCGTCAAGGAACGGGGTGTTCTGGTGGGCGTCCTGACCGACCGCGACCTCAAGCGTGTCCTGGACCCCGATCTGGGGATGCCTCCGAAGGAGGAGCTGTTCGTGCAGGACGCGTACGTGAGCGAGGCCTATGCCGTAGACGGAGGCGAGCCGCTTGACGGGGTACTCGAACACATGGCCACCCATCACATCGGTAGCGCCCTGGTGACGAAGGGCGGACGGCTTGTCGGGATTCTGACGGCGACCGACGCCTGTCGCCTCTTCTGCGACCACCTACGGACGCTCTTTCCGAAAGGTGGGGGAGACGAAGCTGCGTGACGACCGGCCGCCGCAGCGAGGTGAGACCCTCCACGTGCAGGGTTTTTGGAGATCCAGATGCCACAGCTTGAAGACGCGCGACGATACCTGGAAGATCGGCTTCAACGGCTCACCAACCGGGTGGGCGCCATCGAAGGGGATCTCCGGAGAAAGCCGAGCGCCGACTCCGAGGAACGCGCCACCGAGCTCGAAAACGACGAAGTCCTGGAGCGCCTCAGCCACGACACGATCGTCGAGGTCACGCAGATCCGCGGCGCGCTCGCCAGGATCGAGGCTGGAACCTACGGCACCTGTGCGAAGTGTGGTGGGGCCATCGACGCGGTCCGTCTTGCGGCGATTCCGGACTCCACGACGTGTCGCAACTGCGCGGCATGACCGTATGACCGGCGTGTCGACGACAGTGCGGGACCGCGTGACGACGCGGCCGTGCGTTGCGGTTGGGCTGCGAGCTACTAGGAACTGGCCGGCGGCTCGTGCGTCTTGACGTTCCCCCGCTGGCGCCGGGCGAAATTCTGCAGACGCCGGCGGGCGACGTCGAACGCCTCATGAATCGCGACATGTGGGTGCCGATGCGCGCCGTCGGTCTCGCTCCGTTTGAGATGCGCCTCTGCCTGCGTGGCCTTGAGTGGTCCATGCGAGGAGGGGTGGTGGTTGATGACGATCGGCTCCCCGCGGGGTACCGCCAGTTCGACCCTGACCTGGAGATGGCGGCCGGTCCGGCGGTGGCGATGAGGCACGTCGAGCACGACACGGCATGACAGGATCCCCTGGTAGAACTTTTCGAGCCAGGCGATGCGGTCTAGGACCTGCGCCTCCAAGTCTGCCTGGGGTTCGAGGCCTTGAAAGGTGACTTGTGATGGAATGGTCATGTTCACCCACCCTGCATTCATCGGGCCAATCCGGCCTCACTTGACCAACAGCACCGGGCACGGCACAAGCACGCCCAACTTGTAGCTCAGCGTACCCCACCCGGTCGCCGGGTCCTCCCGATCGACCGTGTGTGATGCGAGCACGACCAGGTCGACTTCGCGGTCTTGGGTCAGGCGCAGAATCTCGGTGATCGGCGTGCCATAGGTCACCTCAGTGCGCAGCGTCACCCCGGCGTCGGCGTGCCGGGCGGCCAGCGCCCGCAGCCGATTGCGCGCACGGCGCTCCAGATCGGCATAGAACGACTCCAACTCGTGGAAGTCGATCCCATCAATGGTCTGCACGACATGCAGGAGCGTCACCGTGCCACCGTGTGGCCTCAAAAGGTCGACCGCGATATCCACGGCGTGTTCAGCATGGGCGGTCATGTCGGTTGGAATCAGGATGTGATTGAACATGCGGGCCTCCGCACCCTCTATCGGCGTGCTCCGTTCCGTTCTGCATGCTCCGTTCCGTTCATTCCGGTGGTCGACAAGCGGCCGCTGTCCGTCCAGGTCGGTCACTCGCAAGGGACGATCGGCCTCAATCCGCGGGAAAAAATCCCCACGCATTGTGGAGGTGCCGGGAACAAATTCGCCCCAAGGCCGGGCGAGCGCACCAACCGCCAACCCCACGGGCCCGAGCCTGCGTGTCTCAGCGCGCCGGTGCCTTTCGTTGTGAGCGGCCCACGCGATGCGATCGCGACTCGTCACGCGAGAAACTATCCTTCGAGGAGTACAGCTTCCCGGAGAGCCATTGGCCGATCAGGGTGGCGAGGTCTGGTGTCCCTATCTCCTGCAGCGCATACCGAACGCGCACGGCCGGCATGTCGAACGTCAACAAGCCCCTCAGATCGGCCGGCGTCCCGATGATTGCCGCGTCACACGGGACGGCGGAGATCGTGGCCTGAAGGTCGGCTATTTGAGCCTCTCCGTAGCCGATGGCCGGTAGCAACGGGCCGATGTGCGGGTAGGCTGCGAACACCTCTGCGATCGTCCCTACCGCGTAGGGCCGCGGATCGACCATCTCGGCGCCATGCTTCATCGCCGCCACGGTCCCGGCCCCGAATCGCATGCCTCCGTGCGTCAGGGTGGGGCCGTCCTCGATGACCAGCACCCGCTTGCCGGCAATCGCGGCCGTGTCAGACACCTCGACCGGCGAGGCGGCTTCGACGATGGGGACGGTCGGGTTGAGGCGGTGGATATTGCGTCGCAGGATGGAGACAGCGTCGATATCTGCGGAGTCGATCTTGTTGATGATCGCGATATCCGCCATCCGGAGATTGGCCTCGCCGGGGTAATACGAGAGCTCGTTGCCCACCCGCAGCGCATCGGTGAGCACGATGTGGAGGTCCGGCGTGTAGAACGGGAGGTCGTTGTTGCCGCCGTCCCAGAGGACGATGTCCGCGTCCTGTTCGGCGACGCGCAGGATCGCTTTGTAGTCGACCCCGGCGTAGACGACGCTGCCGGCGTCGATATGCGGCTCGTACTCCTCCCGCTCTTCGATGGTGCAGCGCTGCCGCGTGAGATCGCCACGGGTGGCGATTCGTTGCACTTGCTGCTTGACCAGATTGCCGTAGGGCATTGGGTGACGGATGACCGCGATGCGGTGACCAGCCTCCCGCAGGATCTCGGCGACCCGACGTGTCGTCTGGCTCTTTCCGGCGCCGGTCCTGACCGCGCACACCGAGATGACGGGCCGGCGACTCGTGAGCATCGTGGCACGACCGCCGAGCAGCCTGAAGTCGGCCCCGCCTGCGTTGGCGACCGCGCTCGCGGCCATGACCACCGCATAGGGAACGTCGCTGTAGGCGAACACCACCTCTCGCACCTCGTGCCTGGCGATCAACGAACCGAGCTCCGCTTCGGGATAAATGGGGATACCGCGAGGATAGTGCCGACCGGCCAAGGCGGCGGGATATCGTCGGCCGCTGATGTTGGGGATCTGAGCGGCCGTGAAAGCAACGACCTCGCGGCTCCCGTCGTGACGGAACACGACGTTGAAATTGTGAAAGTCACGCCCGGCGGCGCCCATGATGATGACCGATGTTCTGCGACGGGGACGTGGCATGGCGTTCCTCCAGCGGTGATCGGACACTAGTCGGGCCGGACGTGGGTGCCCGCGCCCGGCCCGATTCCGCGGCTGAGCTGGTCGGCGGACATGATGACGGCGTGGGTGCCGCCGTGGGCGAGAAACTCGAGCACCGACTCGACCTTCGGGCCCATGCTGCCGTCCGGACAATGCGACGCGCCGTCGCTGGTCCAGTCGCTGGTCCGGAAGGAAGCAAACCAGTGGCCATTCACGGGAGTTGCCGCGTCTTCACGGCATTGACCCGCTACCGCCGTCTTGGCATGTAGATTGCGACTGGTCGGATATGTCACGGGTGCCAGTGGGGCTCATGCCTACGTCGATCGACGACAGGCTGGAGGAGTCGAACCGCGAGCCATCGGCGGAGCCCGGTCGGCCGGTCAGGGCCGCGGTCACGACGCGGCGGAGCGGACCGCCATCCCGCCGATCGACGCGACGGCCGTCGAACGTCGAGATCGCGTTTGTGCTCGACCGCGTCGCCGACCTGCTCGAAGTACAGGACGCCAATCCGTATCGGGTGCGCGCGTACCGCCGGGCGGCCGCCGTCGTGCGCGAGACGGAGGCGAGCGTGGCTCGGTTGGCCCTGACCTCGCCGAAGGGGACCCTCGAGAGCCTGCCGGGGATCGGCGAGAGTATCGGGGCGACGATCCGCGAATTCGCGGCTCTGGGCTGGCTGCCGTTGCTCCAGCGGCTCGAAGGACAGGTGTCGCCTGATGAGCTGTTCGCGAGCCTACCCGGCTTAGGGGAGCAGCTGGCGGGTCGCATCCATGACCAGCTGCATATCGACACGCTGGAGGAGCTGGAACTGGCGGCGCATGACGGCCGGCTCGAACAGGTGCGCGGGTTCGGTCCGCGCCGGGCCGAGGCGCTCCGGGACATCCTGGCCGGCTTGTTGAGCCGCTCATCGCGGCACCGATCGAGGATGGTCCCGGTGCGGGCAACGGAGAACGCACGCCGGCCCCCGGTTGGACTGCTGCTCGCGATAGATGCCGAGTATCGCCGTGAGGCGGCGGCCGGCACGCTCCCGACGATCACGCCTCGCCGGTTCAACCCGCGGCGGGAGGCGTGGCTGCCCATTCTCCACACCGAGGCCGAGGGATGGTCGGTGACGGCGCTCTTCTCGAACACCGCGCGGGCCCATCAGCTCGGAACCACGCGCGATTGGGTGATTCTGTACTACGAACGGAACGGCGATGAGGGGCAGGCGACCGTGGTCACCGAGCGCCATGGGGCGTTGGCGGGCCGGCGGGTTGTTCGTGGTCGAGAGGTGGAGTGCGGCGCGCCGGCCGG
>SXOW01000395.1 GCA_005778315.1 Acidobacteriota bacterium | reverse complement strand
CTGAGCGCGGCGCCCAGTCTGACCTGGTGGACCGATTTTGGGGTCGCCGAGTTGAACGAAACCGTCGAAACCGCGCTTGAACACAACTACGACCTGCAGGCCGCGGCAGCCCGGCTCGAACAGGCGTCGGCGGACGCTCGGATGGCCTCGGCCGATCTGCTCCCTGCGCTGCAGGTCGGTCTCAACGGCTCGAAGCGGAAACAGAACTTCATCGGGTTTCCGATCCCCGGCGCCGAGGACGGCGTGCTCAGCACCGTCAGTACGAATTTCGGCGTGTCCTTCGACCTGTCCTGGGAAGTGGATGTATGGGATCGCCTCCGCTCGAATGAACGGGCTGCGCTCGCCGACTTTCAGTCTCGGGCCGCGGACCTGCGCGGCGCCCAATTGTCGCTGGCTGGACAGGCGGTCAAAGCCTGGTTCGCGGTGGCCGAAGCCCAGCAACAGCTGCAACTCGCGAACGCCACCGTCAACAGCTTCACCGCGTCGGCGGAGCAGGTCCGGGAACGATTCGAGCAGGGGCTGCGCCCGTCTCTGGACGTGCGGCTCGCACTGTCGAGCTTGGCGAGTGCGCAGGCGTTGGAGGCGCAACGACGTCAGCAGCTGGACGCAGCCGTACGACAGATAGAGGTCTTGCTGGGTCGTTATGCCGCTGGCGACCTGGACGGCCCATCGGTGCTGCCCGACACGCCTCGCGGCATTCCGGGGGGACTCCCGGCCGAACTGGTCAGCCGGCGCCCGGACCTCGTGGCAGCGGAACGCCGTGTCGCCGCCACCGGACAACGCCTGCAGGTCGCCCGAGCGGAACTCTATCCCCGAATCAGCTTGACCGGTGCCACCGGCACCGCCACCGGCGCACTCACGAGTCTGGTCAGTGGCGATTTCGGTGTCTGGAGCCTGGTGGGGAACATCGTCCAGCCGTTATTCCAGGGCGGGCGGCTGCGCGCCGGAATCGACCGAGCGGAAGCCCGGGCGGCGGAGGAACTGGCGATCTACGCGAACACCGCGCTCCTGGCGTTCTCAGAGGTCGAAACGGCACTCGCGGCGGATACCTTGCTGGCCGACCGCCAGAATTTCCTGGAAGCGTCGGTCGAGCAATCGCGGGCGGCCGAGGACATCGCCGACGACCGCTATCGTTCGGGTCTTGGCGACTACATCACGGTGCTCGAGTCGCAGCGCCTCGCACTCACGGCCCAGGGTGACCTGATCGGCGCCCGGCGACAGCGTCTCGAGAACCGTGTGGATCTCTACCTGGCCCTGGGCGGCGGGTTCGGTCCAGACGAAGCCGCGTCTCTTTCACAGCCCTGAACCGTCATCACGCGAGAGCCATCTGATGTCACGAATTGTCGTTCGCATTCTCAAAGTCATGCTGCCCCTCGTAGTCGTCGCCGGTGCAGGGCTTGCGGCGTACGCGCTGTTTCTCAATCGGCCGCCGGTCGAAACACAGGCCCCCGTCATTGCGCCTCCAACCGTCCGCGTGCAGCAGGTGTCGTTCGAGTCTGTGGCGTTGACGGTCACCAGCCAGGGCACCGTGCAGCCGCGGACCACCAGCCAGCTCGTGCCGGAGATCTCCGGCACCGTCATTGAAGTCGCGCCGTCGTTCGCAGTGGGCGGATTCTTTGAAGCAGGCGACGTGCTGCTCCGAATCGACCCCTATGACTACCAGCAGGCGGTCATCACGGGACGCTCCCAATTGGCCCAGGCTGAACTGCGTCTCGCCCAGGAAGAAGCCGAAGCGGCTGTCGCCCGGCGTGAATGGCAGGACCTGGGTCGTGGAGATGCCAGTCCGTTGACGCTGCGACAACCGCAGGTCGCGGACGCACGCGCGTCGGTGGCCGCGGCCGAGGCGGCGCTCGACCGCGCGACCAGAGACCTGGAACGCGCCGACGTCAAGGCACCCTACGCGGGCCGCGTGCAGAGCAAGGACGTCGATGTCGGACAGTTCGTGAACAAGGGCAACACGGTGGCTCGGATCTACGCCGTCGACTCGGCGGAGATCCGTCTTCCGCTACCGGACGAAGAACTGGCGTATGTCGATGTGCCGCTCTCATACCGCGGTGCCACGCGGGAATCCAGCCCTCGGGTGACCATCTCGTCCAATTTTGCTGGGCGCGAACACACCTGGGAGGGGCGGATCGTGAGAACCGAGGGGGAAATCGATCCGGTGAGTCGGATGGTCACTGTCGTGGCGGAGGTCCGGGATCCCTACGCACCCGGGCCGGACCCGCAACGTCCGCCACTGTCGTCCGGCATGTTCGTGGACGCAGAAATCCGCGGCTCGACCGTGCATGGCGTGGTCGTGTTGCCGTGGGCGGCGCTGCGCGGACGCGATCAGGTGTTGGTCGTTGACGACGCCAACCGGCTGCGCTTCCGCGATGTGGAGATCCTCCGCACGACGAACGAGGAGGTCATGATACGGGCGGGCCTGGCGGAAGGGGAGTCCGTGTGCATCTCCCCCCTCGATGCGGTCACCGATGGCATGCTGGTGCGGGTCGTCGATGACGATCTGCGGATGGCCGAGGCCGCACCTGTGCCCGTGCCGGTGCCCGCCGAGACCCCCGCTCCGGTGGCATCGCCAACGCCGGCCGCCGCCATCGCCGATGCCCAGGCGGCAGCCCCACCAGAGGCACCGGCCGAAGCGCCGCCAGCCGCACGTGCCGACGTCGAGCCCCCCCCGCGCCGCGACGCAGAGATGGACGCAATCCGGCAGGCGCTGGCGCGGATGAGGGGTAACTCACCACCGGCGGCGACGCCAATCCCGCCGCCAGCACCAGCACCAGCACCAGCATCCTCACCAGCGCTAGCATCCTCACCAGCGCCAGCATCCGCGCCAGCGCCAGCACCGGCGACGATCACACCGCCGGCCGGGCCACGCGTGGCCTTCCTGCCGTTTGTCAACGTGTCCCGGAACCCTGCGGATGGCGACATCGGCACCTCCCTTACGACAGCGCTCCAGGTGGCCCTGATGGATGGCGGCGCGGCCAGCGCCGTTCCGCTGGCGTCGACCGAGGCCGCCCTCGAAGAGGCGACTGCGCGCAACGCCCGATGGCTTGTCGGCGGAGGCTACCAGCGCAGCGGTGATCAGCTCCGCGTGACCGCCAGGGTGCTTGCGGTGCCTGATGGGGCCGTCGTCGCATCGGTGAAAGAGGACGGGACCGTCTCGGACCTCGAGATACTCGCCGACAAGTTGATCGCCGCTGTTCAGGCGACCTTGATGCCGACCCGCTCGAGCGCGTCGCGCCCCGGAGACGGCGCCGGCAGTCCCTCGGCGGCTGGGAACATCCCCCCGGTCTCGCTGCCGGAGACCTCGCCGCGTCGTTCGGGACGCGGTGTAGCCATCGGCCGGTTTGCCAACATCTCGCGTAACCCGGAAGACGACGGCCTCGCCGAAAACATGATCGAAGCGCTGGCCGGAGGCCTGAGACAACTGCCAGACCTGTTAGTCGTGGCGCTCGACTCGGCAAGCGATGCGGCGGCCATGGACGCGGCCACCGAGCAGAACGCCACCTGGCTCATAGGCGGAGGCTACCAACGCGTCGGGACGCAGGTGCGTATCACGGCCAGGCTGATCGATGTTGCGACCGGTGACTTGGTCCACACGTTCAAGACCGACGGTCAGGTGGAAGCGTTGGCATCCCTGCTCGAGGAGATGGTGGCGGCGGTGCAGGCCGCCCTCGCGACCGGCGACGCCGGGATATCCGCGAACCGTGAGGTACCCGCATGAATGCCCTTATCGCCTGGTTTGCCCGCAACCACGTCGCCGCCAACCTGTTGACGGTGTTCGTCACCGTCGGTGGTATTTCCTCCGCGCTGACTGTGAAGCAGGAGGTGTTCCCCGAATTCGCGCTCGATCTCGTCAGCATCGAGGTGCCCTACCTCGGCGCCGCGCCAGAGGAGGTCGAACAGGCCGTCAACGTTCGCATTGAGGAAGCGATACAGGGGATCGAAGGCATCAAGCAGATCACGTCGACCGCGTCGGAGGGCTCCGGGTCCGTGATGATCGAATTGGAGCTCGGTGCCGATCCGCGCAAGGTGGTCGACGACATCAGGAGTAACGTCGACGCCATCACGACGTTTCCGGACGAAACGGAACAGCCGATCATCCGCGAAATCAGAGGCCGCCGCCGGGTGATCGACATCGCGGTCTCGGGCCAGGCAGACGAGTTCACGCTGAAAACGCTGGCCGAGCGAGTCCGGGCCGACGTGGCGGCCCTGCCCGAGATTACGCAGGTCGAAATGACCAACGCGCGGCCCTACGAAATATCGATCGAGGTGTCAGAGGCCTCTCTGCGCCGCCACGGCTTGACCTTTCAGGAGGTCGCCGAAGCCGTGCGGCGTTCCTCCCTCGACCTGCCGGGCGGGTCTGTTCGCACCGACGGCGGAGAGATTCTGCTCCGCACCATCGGGCAGGCCTACAGAGGCAATGAGTTCGAGAATCTGGTCGTCTGGACCCGGGCGGACGGAAGCCGACTGCTGCTGCGTGACGTGGCCACCGTCATCGACGGGTTCGCGGAAACGGATCAAATGGCGCGCTTCGACGTGCAGCCGACCATGCTGGTGTCGGTCTTCCGCACGGGTGATCAAAGCGCGCTCGACATCTCAGACGCCGTGCATCGCTATGTCGCCACCGGCAACGCTCGCATGCCGGATGGCATCTCCCTGACCACCTGGCAAGATGAGGCCAAGATCCTCGACGACCGGCTCGCGCTCCTGCTGCGAAACGGGGCAAGCGGTTTTGTCCTGGTGTTTGTCCTGTTGGCGCTGTTCCTCGACCTCCGGCTGGCGCTGTGGACCAGTCTCGGCATCCCGTTTGCGTTCTTCGGCGCGTTGTGGCTGATGCCGGGCCTGGAGGTCTCCATCAACGAGATCTCGCTCTTTGGGTTCATTCTCGTCCTCGGCATCCTCGTAGACGACGCGATTGTGGTGGGCGAGAACGTCCGCTCACACCAGGAGCGGCATGGCGAAGGCCTCCGGGGCGCCATTGAGGGCGCTCAGGAAGTCTCGACAGCGGTCGTTTTTGCCGTGCTGACCACGGTCGCTGCGTTTGTGCCCCTGATGCTCGTGCCCGGCATGATGGGCAAGATCTTCCGGGTGATCCCGCTGGTGGTCATCCCCTGCCTCCTCTTCTCCCTGCTGGAATCGTTTTCGATCCTGCCGTCGCACCTGACTCACTTTCCGGCCCGGACGGCTCGGCCCAGTCTGTGGAGCCGCTTCCAGGGCCTGTTCACCGGCGGTCTGCGGCGTTTCATTCGCCACGTCTATAGCCCGGTGCTCGAGCTCGCGCTGCAGTGGCGCTACTCGACGGCGGCGATCGCAGCCGCCATCTTGATCGTGACCGTGGGCATGGTGTTGGGCGGGCTGGTCAGGTTCCACTTCTTCCCGTCTCTGGAGGCCGAATTCATTTCGGCAGCGGTCACGATGCCACTGGGTACGCCGGCCGACCAGACCTCCGAGGCGATCGCCCAGCTCGAAGAGGGTGCCGCCGCGCTGCGCGCAGAGCTGATCGCGCGGGATGGGGTCGACCCGTTTCGTCACGTGTATTCGTCGGTGGGCGATCAGCCGCTGGCCGCGCAAGGCGGGAGCCCCTTCGGGGCCGTCTTCAACCTGGCCTCGGCCAACCTGGGCGAAATCACTGTCGAGTTGGCCCCATCCGAGCAGCGGACCGTCACGAGCAAGATGCTGGGCAACCGGTGGCGAGATGCGACGGGTCCGATCCCAGCCGCCAGTGAAGTGAAGTTCACGGCCACCATCATGAGCCCGGGTGACGACGTGGACATCCAGTTGATGGGCCAGGACATTGAACAGCTTCGCGACGCCGCAGACGCCATCAAGGCGCGGCTGACCGGTTACGCCGGTGTCTTTGAGATCACCGACTCGTTTCGACAGGGCAAGCAAGAAATGCAGTTGGGGATCAAGCCGGCGGCGGAAACGCTGGGGTTGACACTCGAGGACCTCGGCCGACAAGTGCGGCAGGCGTTCTACGGCGAGGAGGCACAACGAATTCAGCGGGGACGGGATGACGTGCGGGTCATGGTCCGCTACCCGGAGTCCGAGCGACGGTCTCTCGGCGATCTCGAAAACATGCGCATCCGAACCCCGGGCGGCGGCGAGGTGCCATTCGGGCAGGTCGCTGAGGTGCAGGAGGGTCGAGGATTCGCGTCGATTCGACGGGTCGATCGCCAGCGCGCCATCAATGTCACAGCGGCGGTCGACGCGGGGGTGACGTCGTCCCAGGAGGTCATCCTTGATCTCGAGTCCCGGATCTTGCCCGAGGTGCTGGCCGCGTACCCGGGCGTCGGATTCTCGTTTGAGGGAGCCCAGGCAGAACAGCGCGACGCCGTCGGCGGACTGCAGAAGGGGTTCGGCCTGGCGCTGTTGGCAATCTTCGCGCTCCTCGCGATTCCGCTCCGTTCCTACGCGCAACCCTTGATCATCATGACCGCCATCCCCTTTGGGCTTGTCGGCGCCGTGTGGGGCCACATGCTGCTCGGCCTGGATGTCACGATGATGTCCATGTTCGGGTTGGTGGCGCTGAGCGGTGTGGTGGTCAACGACAGCATCGTGATGATGGATCTCATCAACCGGGAGGTCGCGCGGCACGGTTCGCTCGATGACGCGGTTCGCGCAGCCGGTGTTGGGCGTTTTCGTGCCATCATGCTGACGTCGCTCACCACGTTCTTGGGTCTGGCTCCGCTCATCCTCGAAGAGAGCTTTGGCGCCCAGTTCCTGGTGCCCATGGCGGTTTCGCTGGCTTTCGGGGTCGTGTTTGCCACCTGCATCACGCTCATCATGGTGCCGACGGCCTGCCTGATCCTCGAGGACCTGAAGCGCGGGGCCAGATGGGTGTTCGGCGGCACCGATACCCAGGCAGAATTCTCGCCATCGTCGTCGACAGCCGGGCGCGCCGCGGCGGGCGGCGTCTCAGAAGGTCTTTTTGCCAGGGAGTCCTAGCGGACCTACGCGCCGGCGATCTCGGCGACGACTTGTTCCGCGAGTGGCAGGCTGAAACCGCAAGATGAGTCGTTGATCCGGCATTGGGCCAGGGTCAATCCACAGCCGCAACTGCAACCCTCTTCGTTGAGCCGTTGAAGCGCGAGCGTCCGCTGTTCCGGTGTCAATGTCGTGAGGTCCAGGCCGGGAATTGACGTTGCGTGGGCGGCGTTGACGAGGCGCCCGTGTGTGTCCTCTTCAACCAGGTCGACGGTGATCCCGGGATCGAGCGCCGCCAGAAAACGTGTTTCCTGTTCGAGCACGCCGGCGTTCACCAACCCAACGTGCGTCTTCACCACTCGGCCATCGGGATCGACGATGAACGATGTCGGCAACGCCATGACGCCTGGAAACGCCCGATTCAGTTCCGGCGTCGTCATCACGACGGGGTAGTTGATCCCGTACTCAGTGGCAAAGTCCTCCACCATCTGCCGTGGACCTTCGTCGGTGGACACGCCGATGACCTGGAGATGGTCGGGGTAACGCGCCTGGAGTTCGATCAGGTCCGGAATCTCGGTCCGACACGG
>SXOW01000394.1 GCA_005778315.1 Acidobacteriota bacterium | reverse complement strand
GAACTGGGACTGTCAGTCGAAAATGTGATCGACTTCACCCCGGAACTCAGGGCCGAGGCGCTTGAGATCATGAGCAAGTTCCGGATTGGCGGACCCTACATGCCGCCGTTGCCGGAAGGCCATTCCGAGCCGGTTCAGGGGTGGATCTCCTGTTCAGGGGGATTGAACATCACCAACCCAGCGTCGTTCGACCCCACCACGGGCATTCTGTATCAGCCGTCGTCGCCGGGGTGCTCGGGCCGGTTGCTGCAGCCAGGTATCAACACCGATGGCGACACGCACGCGTGCACCTCGTCTGAGGGCGACTGCTGGACGACAGGGACGACGGTCGCTGCCTGGGTCCAGGGTGGTGGCGTGGGTTGGGGCGGACCGCAAGGCCTGCCCATGCACAAGCCACCGTACAACCGCATGACCGCCATCGACATGGATACGGGTGAGCATCTCTGGTGGGTCCCGATCGGTGAAGCCTCGGACCAGATGAAGCGGCACCCTGCTTTGCAAGGTGTGGACCTCTCCAACGTGGGTGGTGGGGTGGAAGCCGTTTCGATGGTGGCCGGAAGTCTGCTGCTGACGACGCAGGGCTCCACCGGCCCGGCGGTGCTGGACGCACGGAACAAGCTGACCGGAGAACTTGTAGGCAGTGTTGAACTGCCTGCGCCCGGGCAGTACGGCATGATGACCTATATGCACGAGGGGCATCAGTACATCGTCGTGCAGGTGGCCAAGGGCGGTTCGTTCCAGGGGGCGCTGGCCGCGCTTCGATTGCCTGATGCAGAGGGAGACGGCCACTAGAGCCTCAGACCTCCCGCAACTGGCGCCTGACGCTTTGGTTGTCTAGAGGACAGAATCGTCGCTGCTACGCGACGGCCAGACCCTCCCGGGTCTGTAGGTGCACACGAATGCTTGGCGTTGCGTCGGTGGCATGACCTTTGCTGACCATGTTGGGCATGGCGTTGCGCCGACCCGGGAAGGGCCACACCCGTGCGTACCGTCCCTGTCGCGACCATGGGGCCTCGGGTTTTACTCTGATCGAATTGATGGCGGTTGTCGGGCTGATCGGGATCATCTCCGCGATTGCGATGCCCGGGCTGCTACGCGCGCGGGTGTCCGGGAGCGAGGCCTCGGCGATCGGCTCACTCCGGGCCATCAGCAGCGCGCAGTCAGCCTTCGCCGCCAGCTGCGGAAGCGGGTTCTTCGCCGCCTCGCTCGCCTTACTCGGGACGCCGCCATCGGTCGGGGAAACCCCCTACATTGGCCCTGGCCTCAATCTTGACCCGTCGTTCAAGAGCGGCTACTCAGTGTCGCTCGAGCCGGGCGACCCCGCCGCCGGGGCACCTGCCTCGTGCAACGGCGCTCCTGCGGGGACGGTAGTCGGCACCTACTTCGTGGCCGCGATGCCGGCCAATGCCGGGTTTCGCTACTTCGGGACGAACCAAGCCGGCGTGGTCTATCAAGCCCGTGTGGCTGTCGCCGTCACCCAATCCGGTGCGCCCGCCGGTGCCTTGCCGATCCAGTAGGGCACGGCCGGACCCGCTTCTGGTATCCTTCCGTTTCCGTCGCGTCCGCGACGGCGCTGCCTATGACGACGCTTGCCATTACAGAACTGTTGGGAGACGGTATCGGGCCCGAGTTGCGCGACGCCGTCCACGCGGTCGCTGACCAGCTTCCGATCGACATCCAAATTCCAGGCGGTCGACCTGTCCCTGGAGAACCGACGCCAGCACGGGCCCGAACTGTATGACACCGCGGTGTCCGCGCTCCGGACAACCCGGGTGGGTCTGAAGTATCCGACCGTGACCGAGGCGGAGTCGCCCAATGCCGTGCTCCGTCGGCGCTTGGACTTCAGCGTCATCCATCGCCCGGTCATCTCGATTGACGGGATTCAATCGAATTTCAGCGAGGACGTCTTTCTTCATGTGGTGCGGGTGGCGACCGGCGGAACCTACGAGGATCCGGGTCGTCGCGTCGGGCGCGATGCGGCCGTGTCACTGCGGATCGTCGAGCGTGGGCCGTGCACCGAAGCGGCGCGATTCGCGTTTGAGCTGGCCCGCCGGAAGGGGCTCAGTGTGACGTCCGCGTCCAAGCACACGATTCAGCGCGTGACCGACGGTTTCTTCGAAGAGGTCGTCCGTGATGTGGCGTCGGGGTACGCTGACGTGGATCACCGTGTGGTCCTCTTCGATGCACTCCTGGCGAAGATCATTCTCAATCCGTCAGATTTCGGTGTCGTGGTGTGCCTCAACGAGTACGGTGACTTCTTGTCCGACATGGCGTGCGGGTTGGTGGGAAGTTTGGGCATCGGCGCCAGCGGCTCCTACAGTTTTCTCGGAAATGGCGATACGGACGTGGCCATGTTTGACCCAGCTGGCGGAACCGCGCCTGACATCGCGGGACAGAACATGTGCAACCCGTCCGCCGCGTTACTGGCCTTCGGTATGTTGCTCGACCACGTCGACCGCTACGACTTGGGTCACGCGCTCCGCATGTCCCTGCTGGCCTGTATCGCCGGTCGCGTGAGTACTCCAGACATCGGGGGCAGTCTGAGCACCACCGCGTTCACCGAGGCCGTCGTCGCCGAGTTGGTCCCCCGCCTTGCCGAGGGCGCTCCCGTCGGCGCGTGAGCCTGCCACGCCACTGGCCGCCGTCCCCCCGCAGCCGGATGCCACGCCTACCTTGGCGCAGGTTTGGATGACTGGCGTGCGTATAATCGGCGAGGGAGAAACGAACCATGCACGACAGACTAAAGGTCCTGATCGGAATCGTTGGCCTACTCGCGCTCGTGGCAACCTCGGTCGCCGCGCAGCCGCCCGCGAGACCGCTGACACAGGAAGAGATGTTTCGGCGCAACGTCGGCACCAGCGAAGAGCAGGTGACCCCGTTTCCACCGCATCGGATCGTCGGCAACCTCTACTACGTGGGTACCTACAGTTTGTCTGCGTTCCTGGTCGCCACGCCTGAGGGGCACATTCTGATCAACACGAACTGGGAGCGGGCGGTTGATGGGTTGAAGACCTCCGTCGAAGCCCTCGGGTTCGCGTTTGACGATATCGAGGTCATTCTTGGCAGCCACGCGCACGCTGACCACATGGAGGGCGATGCGCTCGTGGCACAGATGACTGGCGCGCGGGTCCTGGCGATGGCCGCCGATGTGCCAGCGCTGGAGCGGATGCGGCCGGGTGACAAGCCGCACCCGATTGACCGTGTCCTGCATGACGGTTCAACCGTGACCCTGGGCGGCACCACGCTGACCGCGCGGTTGACGCCGGGTCATACCAAGGGGTGCACGACCTGGACCATGCGAATCGAAGAGGACGGCGAACTGCACGACGTGGCGATCATCGGGAGTATGGGAAGCAATCCGAGTTTTCAGTTTGTGAACAACCCCGACAACCCAAGAATTGCCGACGAGTTCAAGCAAGGATTCCGGGTCCTGCGGTCGCTCTCGCCGGACGTCCCGCTGGGGTCGCACCCGGCGATGTACGGGATGGCGGAGAAGTACGCCCGTATCGGCGACGGGCCGAACCCGTTTATCGACCCCGACGGTTATCGGGCCGAATTGGGGGCGGTGGAGACGTTGTTTCGGGCGGTGCTGGAGCGCCAGGAGGCGGAAGCGGCCGCGGCAGGACGGTGATGGGCGTCTGCTGCCACCCGAAGAGCCAGACGCGGGCGGTCACCCAGTCAACGGGGTGGCGATCGGTCGGATGCGAGAGGGGCCCAATCTAGTGACGGGTGACAGCAATCTGGCGGTGTTTTGCGACTTCGAGAATATCGCGCTGGGTGTCCGGGACGCCAAGCTGACGAAGTTTGACATGGGTCTCGTACTGGAGCGGCTGCTGCTGAAGGGGAGCATTGTGGCCAAGAAGGCCTACTGCGACTGGGACCGATACAAAGAATTCAAACCCCCGATGCACGAAGCGGCGTTCGAGTTGATCGAGATTCCGCACACACGCCAGTCCGGGAAGAATTCCGCCGACATCCGTATGGTCGTTGACGCCCTCGACCTCTGCTACACGAAGGCGCACATCGATACGTTCGTCATTGTGTCCGGTGATTCTGACTTCTCGCCGCTGGTGAGCAAGTTGCGTGAGAACGCCAAGGCGGTGATCGGGATCGGCGTGAGGGACTCGACCTCCGACCTGCTGATGAACAACTGTGATGAGTTCATCTTCTATGACGACCTGGTGCCGGAACGCCAGCCCGCGCGGCGCCGACCTCGGAGGGCGCGGAGCAAGCACGCGGTGCCTTCGCAGGCGAAGCCCGCCGTGCCAAGTGCCGACGCCGGCACGGATTCCGGGCCGGCCCAGGATGACGAGGCCCAGGAGGGTATCGATCTGGTGGTCCAGACTGCCGAGGCCATCTACGCCGAGCGGGGCGACCGAGCCAAGCTGTGGGGGTCGATGATCAAGCAGACGCTGAAGCGGCGTCGCCCCGGATTCAATGAGTCAGCCTACGGGTTCGGCTCGTTCAATGAGCTGCTGGAAGAGGCGCAGTCCCGAGGGGTGCTCGAGCTCGCCCTCGACGAGCGCTCCGGCGGCTACATCATTTCCCGGATCCAGGGCTAGCAGCCCCCGCGCCGGTGATCGGGTGGGCCAACGGAAGCATGCCACGCGAGCAGCCCGGCCACGAATGACGGAGCCAGCGTTCGTCTACACGCCATGGGTCACACGCACCACCACGGGCACGGTCATGCTGTTGACCATACGGAGCAGAGCGACGCTCGGCTCATTGTGGCGGTGTGGGTCAACGGCGGTCTGACGGTCGCCCAGGTGATTGGCGGGCTGCTGTCGGGCAGTCTCTCGCTGTTGGCCGACGCTCTGCACAACCTGAGCGATGCCGGAGCGCTGCTGATCGCGATCGTCGCGCGGCGCATCGGGCGGCGACCGGCAGACCATCTTCAGACTTTCGGCTACCGGCGCGCGGAGCTGGTTGGTGCCGTTATCAATGCGACGACCTTGAGCGTGGTTGGCCTGTACCTGCTCTACGAGGCGGTGCTGCGCCTGGTCCACCCGACACCGGTCCTCGGGTGGACAGTGATTATTGTGGCGGGGGTGGCGCTCCTCGTGGATCTGGCCACGGCCGCGCTCACGTATCGGATGTCGAAGGGCAGTCTCAATGTGAGAGCCGCGTTCGTCCACCACGTCACCGACGCGCTTGGGTCGGTTGCGGTCATCGTGGCCGGCGTGCTGGTGGTGCGGTATGACCTCTACGTCGCCGACGCGGTGGCCACGCTCTTGATCGCGGCCTACGCGCTGTATCACGGCGTCGTCATCACCCGCGAGGCGAGCCGCATCCTCACGCTTGGGGCGCCGCTCGACATCCACGTGCCGGCGCTGGCGGAAGCGCTCTGCAACGTAGAGGGCGTGGCCGACGTGCACCACGTGCATGTCTGGGAACTGGACGAGTCACAGCGGTCGTTTGAGGGGCACATCGTGGTTGAGCGCGAGGACGTACAGCTCGCCGAGCGGGTCAAGGCCCTGGTGCGCGAGGTGCTGCAGTCGCACGGGATTGCGCACGCCACGCTGGAGTGTGAGTTCGGGACCGTTCCAGAGGGCTGCTGCGAAGGCGAAATCGTTGCCCGACACTGAATTGGACGGGGCTGCGCCCCGAGCCCGACGCGCGGGGACCCAAGTGCCCCACTCCGCGGCCGCGGGGGGGAGCGTAATATCGCGCGCCCTGGCGACCTTCCGCGGTTAGACCCGGTGGGAGCGGGGGACAGCACCTATGAATGAGCGGAAGTTGGCGGTGAACCGGCGCCGTTTTATCGCCGGTCTCTCCGCCGCCGGTCTCGGGTCGACCCTCTTGCCGGGGGCACTCCTGGCCATGGCCCAGGACGCCGACGAGATCACCATCGAGATGCTCGAAGCGGCGCAGCGGGTGGCCGGGCTTCGCTTCAGTTCTGATGAACTGCAGCGGATCGTGGGCTTACTCAACCGCCCAGGCGAGAGCGGTCCCGATGTGGAGACGCTACGCGCGGCTGAGTTGGGGAACGCGTCATTATCCGCGCTGGTATTCAACCCGGTGCCGCCTGGCATGACGTTGCCGACCGCCCGGCGCCCGATGCGGCGCTCACCGATTCGGGTGTCCCGGCCGACGAACGACGAGGCGCTGGCGTTCTTGCCCGTCACCCATCTCGCGCACTTGGTCGAGACGCGACAAGTGACGTCGTCTGAACTCACCGCGTTGTATCTCGACCGTCTCAGACGTCACGATCCGACGCTGCGGTGCGTCGTGAGCTTGACTGAGGATCTGGCGCTGGCCCAGGCCACTCAGGCCGACGACGAGATCGCGGCCGGTACGTATCGCGGACCGTTGCACGGTATTCCGTGGGGGGCCAAGGATCTGCTCTCGGTCCGCGGGACCCGGACCACCTGGGGGGCGTCGCCCTACCAGGGGCAGACATTCGACGTCGATGCCACCGTGTACAGCCGCCTGGCCGCGGCTGGCGCCGTGCTGGTGGCCAAACTGTCGATGGGGGCCCTGGCGTCCGGGGACCGGTGGTTCGGCGGGCGCACACGCAACCCATGGAAGACGGAGGAAGGCTCCAGCGGGTCGTCGGCTGGGCCTGGCGCGGCGACGGCGGCCGGGTTGGTTGGGTTCGCCGTAGGCACGGAGACGCGCGGATCCATCGTCTCGCCGGCCTCGCGGACCGGCGTCACCGGACTGCGACCGACCTTTGGGCGAGTCAGTCGATATGGTGCGATGACGTTGGCCTGGAGCATGGACAAGGTCGGCCCGATGTGTCGCTCGGCGGAAGATTGCGCGCTGGTGCTGAGCGCGATTCAGGGGCCGGATGGGCTTGACAACACCGTGCTGGACGTCCCGTTCAACTGGGATGCCACCTCCGACCTGCGGCGCTTGAAAGTCGGCTACCTGCGATCCGCCATGGACGACGACATCGCTGACAATCCCCGCAGGCCGGAGCGCGCGGCCGGGCTGCGCCAGATCCAGTCGAACAATCGGGTCGCGCTGGAGGTCCTGCGCGGGCTCGGGGTGCGGGTCGTGCCGTTCGAACTGCCGGATCTTCCCGCATCGGCCATCGGGTTTATCCTCGACACAGAGGCGGCGGCGGCGTTCGACGCACCCACCCTCAGCGCGGAACTCGATGGCATGCGCGAGCTCCCCGAGCAGAGCCGGTGGGTCGAGGCGCTCTCCAACCCGCAAACCCTCCAGGAACTCGCCCGCGTGCTGGGCGCCAGCGACTTCATCTGGGAGGACTTTGTCCGCCTCCAGTACGAGACGCTGCTGCCCATGCTCAAG
>SXOW01000393.1 GCA_005778315.1 Acidobacteriota bacterium | reverse complement strand
GGTACGTTCTCGAAAGTCGCAGCTGCCTCCTTCCCTCGCCGTCCTCGATGAGATGAACGATCGCTGGGCACGCGCACTTGAAGCTTTCCGGACCGTGGGCGGCGGACTCGTATTCTGGGTCGCGACCTCGGGTTCGCTGGCCGCCCAGGCCGAGGCGGGCGATGCGCGATCCGTGCCCGTCGTCATCCCACGCCTCGAGGGCCCCAGTGCGCTCGATGGCCGACCGACCGAAGCGGCATGGCGTGCCCTCAAGCCGTTCCCCATGATCCAGCATCTCCCGGTGTTTGGTGCCGCACCGACTGAGGTCACCGAGGTTCGCATCGGGCATTCGGATACGCACATTTATGTCGCGGCGGTCATGCGCATGCGCCAGCAGCCTTTGCCATCCATGCTCGCCGACGCCCCGACTCCCCCCTGAGGACGCGCCCCCCCCACGCCCCACGACCACGCGGGGACGTTCGGTGTGCGCGGCGGTCCCACCGGCGCGTCAGATCGGTCCCCGCCGGGTTCGGCCATCCACCTTGACCGAAGTGCTCGCGGCGCTCGAGGCGCCCGAGCGAGATCGAAGGCACGCCGCCGCCCGCCACGAGGCGCTGGTGAGGTCGGGGATTGTGCGGTATGCTAGGTGGATAGTCGACCCACCCCGATTGAAATTCCTATCCCGATGGCGATCGCGACGAACATTGCTGGAAAGGCGACCACACACGCAGCAACGCCTACTCGCGACTACGGTACAACCAGCTGTCGCTGCCGTGGTTTGTCGAGCGGATGCTGACGACGGCACCCCCGGGCGCAGACCTGAGAAGCTGGCGCTACGGACTGCAACCAACCGAGTTGTCGTTCCTGTGTGGAACGCATAAAACGTTTAGCGGGAGATCGACCTGATGCGGTGTGTCCCGGTTTCGTTTCTTCCGCTTGCTGGGGCGGTGTTTGTGTTGGCTGCCGAATTGGCCTATTCGCAGGGGCCGGTGTCGCGGCCACCGTTCACGATCGAGCAGGTTAGGGCCTACCCGTTCCCCGGGGACGTGGTCGGGGCGGCAGACGCACCCAGGATCGCCTGGCCGTTCAACGAAGAGGGGCGTCGCAACCTCTACGTCGCGCAGGGACCGGTATGGCGAGCACGCATGGTGACGTCGTTTGCGGACGACGACGGCCAGGAGCTCACGTCGATCCAACTCTCGCGTCGCGGCGATCGTGTGGTGTTCGCACGAGGTGGAGAACATGGGGGCCTCTGGGCCGGTGATCCTCCGAACCCGGCGTCGTTACCTGTTCCACCGGTCATCCAGGTTTGGTCCGTTGCCTTTGACAGTGGGCCACCGCGCCTGCTGGCCGACGGGGACTACCCGGCACTCGCGCCACAGGGTGACCGCGTGGCGTTTGTCCGGGGACGGCAGGTGTGGGTTGTCCCCGCCGATGGTTCCGCTCCGGCGTCACTGCTTTTCGGCACCAGCGGCACCATAAGCGACCTCCGCTGGTCGCCCGACGGCCGCTCCCTCGCATTTGTCTCGTCACGCGGCGACCACAACTTCATCGGGCTGTTTGTCGATGCGCGGTCTCCCATTCGTTGGATCGCGCCCGCGACGGCGCGCGATGGCTCACCGCGGTGGTCTCCTGATGGCGAGCGGTTGGCCTTCGTCAGGCGTCCTGGGGCGGGTGGCCCTCCAGAAGCACCTGGGGACGGCACTGCGGGCGCGATGGGGAGTGCTCATGCGCCGTGGGGGATCTGGGTGTGGACCGCCGCTACCGGCGAGGCCAGACGTGTGTGGCAGGCACCGCAGACGCCCCGCGGCTCACCACCCACGACCCAGGGAGGGACGAACCTGCGCTACGCCGCGGGTGGACGCGTCACCTACCTGTCGTACGAAGACGGATGGCCACATCTCTATTCGGTGGCCGACACCGGGGGTCAACCGCTCCGACTGACCACCGGGGCCTACATGGTGGAGCACGCCTCCCTCTCTGCCGATGGGCGATCACTGGTGTTTTCTGCGAACATCGGACGTGATTCACTGGACATCGATCGACGGCACCTCGCTCGTGTGCCGGTTGATCGGGCGCGTGTTGACACGCTCACGCACGGCGATGGCGTCGAGAGTGCCCCGATCCTGCTCAACGACGGCACCCTGGTGGGGATCAGCAGTACCGCCCGACGACCACCGCTGCCGACCGTTTGGCCTGTTGGTGGCAGGCCGCCCGTGCTGGTGGGAGCTGACCGCTTGCCGGCACACTTCCCTGTGGAACACATGACGGCTCCGCAGGCCGTCGTCTTTCGATCCCCGGATGGCCTGCAGATCCATGCCCAACGTTTCGAAGCGAAGGGTGGGCCGGCGCGCAAGCCTGCGATCGTGTTTGTACATGGCGGACCCCAACGGCAGATGCTGCTGGGATGGCACCCCGCCGACTACTACGCGGCAACCTATGCCATGAATCAGTACCTGGCGGCCCGCGGCTTTGTGGTGTTGGCCGTCAACTATCGCCTTGGGATCGGGTACGGTTACGACTTTCATCGGCCGCGGGACGCTGGCACCCTGGGAGCGAGCGAGTACCAGGATGTGCTTGCCGCTGCCGACCATTTGCGCGCTGATCCACGTGTGGATCGCGCACGGATCGGGATCTATGGCGGTTCATACGGCGGCTTTCTGACCGCGCTGGCGCTGGCTCGCAACTCCGACCGATTTTCGGTTGGCGTCGACATGCACGGTGTCCACAACTTCGTCACCGATGGCGGGGCCCGGTTTGGCGGTGCTGCCTGGAACTTCGAACGCGACGCCGCGGAGGTTGAGCGACTTGCTGAACTGGCCTGGCGTTC
>SXOW01000392.1 GCA_005778315.1 Acidobacteriota bacterium | reverse complement strand
GCCGACGGATCGCGGCCACCGGTGCCAACCCGGCGGTGATCGCGGCCCAGGTCTACAACAATGGCAGTATCGGACGGCTACGAGTGACCGGCATGCTGCTGGGCCAGATGCGACTCGAGCACGACAACCAGATTGCGGTGATGTCTTTGACGGACGCGATGCTGGAGGACGCGGGCTGCGCGCCAGACGACCTGGAGGGCATCGTCAACATGCCCCTCGCGTCCAGAGATGTACAGGCCGTGGTGTTTCTCAAGGAATCCGGCGGCCAACTTCGTGTCAGCCTGCGGTCAAAGGACTCCGTCGACATCCGCCGGGTTGCGGTGAGCTACGGCGGCGGCGGACACCGCAACGCATCGGGCTTGACCATCGACAATCCCACAGCCACCACGCGGCAGGACGTCATCGACCGAGTGGCCGCCGTCATCCCGAAGCCGTGACGTCGGCTCCCGCGCTCGATGGAATACTGGTCATCGACAAGCCGGCCGGACCCACCTCGCACGACATTGTTGCCGGCGTGCGGCGTGCGCTCGGCCTCCGCAAGGTCGGCCATCTCGGGACGCTCGACCCCATGGCGTCTGGTGTCCTGCCTTTGGTGGTCGGGCGCGCGACGAGGCTGGCGTCGCTCTTCGCAGGCGCGGACAAGGAGTACGACGCGCGGATTCGGCTCGGGCTGGTCACCGATAGCTACGACATAACCGGGACGGTCGTCGGCGGATCGGACGCGGAGGGGGTTGGGAGTGTGCCGCCGCCGGCGGCCGATGAGATTCGAGAGGCGGCCGCAGCTTTTGTGGGCTCGCACCCGCAGCGTCCGCCGCTGGTTTCCGCGAAGCTGATCGGCGGTGTCCGAGCGTACACGTTGGCACGAGAGCAGAGACGGGTCGAGCTGGCGCCGGTGACCGTCACGCTCGCCACCTTGTCCATACTCGCGGTCGCGGGACAGCAGGTGCACTGCCGACTTGTCTGCTCCAGCGGATTCTATGTGCGGTCCCTTGCGCACGACCTCGGCGAACGGCTGGGATGCGGAGGCTGCCTCGAGACGCTCCGGCGGGAGCGCCACGGTCGCTTCACCCTGGCGGACGCCGTGCCATTCGCGGCACTGATGGAGGACGGTCCCACCGCGGCGAGCCGCCTCCTGCCAATGCATGGACTGCTGCCCAACCTCCCTGGCGTCGTGACAACGGCCACAGGAGCGCAGCGCGTGAGCCATGGCAACCAGCTCGGGCCCGCTGACCTCGCGGTCTCGAAAGAGCCCCTCTCGGCGCCACCCGGCGGATGCGTACGCGTGATGGACGACGCTGGACATCTGTTGGCGGTCGCCGAATTACGTCGCGACGGGCTTTTGCATCCCAAGATTGTTCTAGTGTAAAATTTGGCGGTTCACCCGATTTGCGGGGAGAACGCCGTACAAACGGCGGTTTGGAGCACCAGCTGGTCGACCATCGCACAGCGGTCGTATCTGGGCCGTTCGTGGAGGTGACCGTGGTGTTACAAAAGGATCAGAAGACCGAACTCATCAGTTCGTATCAGGTTCACGAGACTGATACCGGCTCCCCCGAAGTGCAGGTCGCGATACTGAGCGAGCGCATCAGCTACCTGACCGAGCACTTCAAGATCCACGCAAAGGATCATCATTCCCGCCGAGGTCTGCTCAAACTCGTCGGGCAACGGCGGCGACTGCTCGATTACCTCAAGTCCAAGGATACGGGGCGCTACGCCGATTTGATCCGCCGCTTGGATCTCCGGAAGTAGCTTGGGTCTCCGTAGGTCGACGGACGGGGGAGCGCGACGCGTCCCGGTCGGTTGACCTTCGTGTTCGTTCCCTCGCCATTCGGATTGTTTCTGGAGTGACATCATGCATACAGCCGAAGTGAATGTCGGCGGCCAGTCCCTCACTATCGAGACCGGCAAGATTGCCAAGCAGGCCAACGGATCTGTTGTGGTTCGGTATGGGGACACGATGGTCCTCGTCACCGCCTGCTTCGCGTCGTCGGAACGGGACGGTGTCGACTTTCTCCCCCTAACCGTGGACTATCGCGAGAACACGTACGCGTCCGGTCGGATCCCGGGAGGGTTCTTCAAGCGCGAGGGAAAACCACCGGAAAAAGAGGTACTCACGAGCCGGGTCATCGACCGACCCCTGCGTCCCCTGTTCCCCGACACCTGGCGTCGCGAAACGCAGATCGTGGCGTTCGTCATATCGGCCGACACCGAGAACGATTCCGACGTGTTGGCGCTCACCGGTGCATCAGCCGCGCTCGCGCTTTCCGCCATCCCGTTCCAAGCCACGATCGCCGCCGTCCGTGTCGGCCTGATCGACGGTGAATTCATCATCAACCCGACCTACGAGCAGCGTCGTCAGGGGCGGCTCGATCTCGTCGTGGCCGGGAGCGCGGACGCCCTGGTCATGGTAGAGGCGGGCGCCCAGATCGTCTCGGAAGAAGACATGGTCAGCGCGCTGGACGCGGGTCACGCGGCTATCCGGGACATCATCGTCGCCATCGACAAACTCGCCGCCACGGCCGGCAAGCCGAAGATGGCGGTAGCTGAGAAGACCCTGAACGCGACGGTGGTGGCGCACGTTGAGGCAGCCCTGCTCGGGCCACTGTCCGACGCCATGCGCCTGCCGGACAAACTCGAGAACTACGCCGCCGTGGACAAGGTGCTTGACGACTACCTGGCGACGCTCCCGGAGGACGACCCATCGCGCCGCGCCGACAGCAAGAACGCCTTCACTGCACTGAAGGAGAAGGTCCTCCGCGACGAGATTCTCGACCGCGGGATTCGGCTCGACGGACGGGCGTTCGACGAAATCCGGTCCGTCACCGGCGAAGTCGGACTCCTGCCGCGCGCCCACGGCTCCGCGGTCTTCACCCGTGGGGAAACCCAGGCCCTGGTGACGACGACGTTGGGCACGGCCGACGACCAACAGAAAATCGAGAGGGTCGACGGCGACATTTGGCGATGTGTTTTGCCATATTCCACACCCGCACGATATGCCACCAATCGTGCCCGGAGCCCTCGCCGGCAAGTTTTTGCTCTACCGCGCCGG
>SXOW01000391.1 GCA_005778315.1 Acidobacteriota bacterium | reverse complement strand
CGGCGCCGCGAGCACCCGCTCCACCAGGACGGCACCCAGACTGCGTGTAGGCTCCGCCGGCTGGGCCGGCGGCTGGACCACCGGGACGATGCGAACCAGTCGGAGTCCAGCCGCGTCCACGTCCGCGAAGCCGATCGCGGCATCCAACCCTCGGTCGCGACTCAGTTCACCGGGTCGGCCGCTCCACGCCCGCGGCTGTCCACGCGGGTCATAGATGGTAATCGCCAGGCCTTGCGCATCCTGGGCCTCCGCCGTCGCTTGGACGAGTTCAAACAACTGGCGGGCGGCGAGCCGATCATCGACGAGCGCCGAACGTACTTCGGGCTGTCCCGCGAGGGCCTGCGCGGCTCGACTAAGAGCCGCGTCGAGCGAGCGGACGCGCGCCGTGAGGTCACGCTCGACGCGGGCTATCGCGTCGTCATCGGTCCACCCGACGAACACCCGCTCGCCAAGCAGACCGCCGCCCATGACGACGAGGACCCAGGTCACCGCGAGGGCCCCAAAACGACGCCAGGTGAGGACAGCTGTCATCGGCTGAGCAGATTAAGAACGGGCCAATCGACTCTTCAACTCCGCGGATCGCACCGAGTTCCCTCACCAACGCTCACCTGCGGCGCTCGACCCCAGGCGATGACATGATTCCCTCTGCAAGGAAGGTGCCGAGCCGCAGTGATAAAGCCGGAAAGGATCAGGGCAGCGCCACAAGGTCCCAATCGAGCGCCTGATCGCGGGTAACCCGCGCTCCGACCGTATTCGCCGACGCGCGGTCAGGAAAGTCGCCAATGCGCACCCGATACACCTGTTCAGCATCCCCGGGCAGGGGCACGACAACGTAGACGGGATAGTCCGCCGCCGCGAGGCGATTGGACATGGCGGTGGCTTCTGCTTCGCTGCCGAAAACACCAACCTGGATCGCGAATTCGGCGGCACTCCCCGTCGAGACCGGAGGCACGCCGACTGGGGAGGCCGGAGCGGACGTCAGCAGATCCGCCGGCTGAGCGGTCAGCGGTGGCGGCGGCGAGAGAGCCGCCAGCGCTTCGTTCACCGGGAGGGCGGCCTCGGCAGCCTGTGCCGCCCCAGGCTCGTCGCCGTCCGCCGTCGGATCCTTCGGGGCTGGCGCCTTTCCAAGGATCGCCGTCGTAGCGGGGTCCAACAGCCGGGGCACGGTTGGCGGCCCAAGCGCCTGCAATCGCCCGTCGCCGGTCACAAACACCAACGTCGGATCGCGTGGGTCCGTCAGGTGCATGGGCGGAAAGGCCAAGTCGGTCGGAACCCGCACGCGGCCATACAACGTCCCATCACTCGGATCGTGGAACGTGATCTCCCGGCTGAGCCCACCAAAGACCAGCAAGTCGCGGACATACGACGGTCCCGCCGTCGGCCGCGCGCTCAGGGGTCGCCGCCAGCGCTGGACGCCGCTGGCTCGGTCCAAGGCCCAGATCACGTTGTCACGCGACGAGAAGAACACACGGTCCTCATCGACGGCTGGCGCTCCGACGATGTCTCCGCCGGTCGACCATCGCCACTGTTCAGCCCCATCGACTCGCGAGAGCCGGTAGAAGTTGTTGTCGGCCGCGCCGACAAAGAGATCGTCGAGCGCCAAGACCTGTTGTGGCGCGCCATCAAGCTGACGTTCCCACAGCGTCGTGCCATCCAGCAGCCGGAGTGCCGAGACACGCCCGTCCGTGACCGACACGTACAGACGATCGCCAGCCAGCGATGGGGGCACCTCCACAGCGGCGCCCAGACTACGACGCCAGACCGTAGCGCCGTCGTCTCCTCGCAAGGCGAGCAGTTCGCCGACCTCCAGCGTGGCGATCAGCCAATGTCTGTTCCAGACGAGCGGGGCCGACAGAGACCCCGGCAAGGGCACGGACCAAACCTGGTCCCCGTTCAGGATGTCGAGCGCCACCAACTGGCCTTCCGCCGCCACGAACAACAGACCCTCACCGACCGCGGGCTGCGCGACGACCACTTGATCGACCGTCCACACGATCTCGCCATCCGCCAGGTTCACGGCCACGACTCGACCATCTCGTAGCGCGGCAAACAACCGGCCGACGGCCCCTACAGGCGCCCATGCCGGGGCACCCGGGAGGGCCCCATCCCACCGCGTTTCGAGTGGGAGCAAGGCCGACGGTGGGTGCGTCGATTGGCCCGCCCAGGCCGGCGGTGCCAGCACACCCAGCAGAAGAGCCAAGAAACCGCACCTGATGGCATCAATCATCGGTGCACTACAAGATATTGTGGTGCGCGGTCGTGCCACGTAGCTATAATAGCGGGGTTCGTCTGGTGTGCGCACCCTGGTTCTTCATTCACCCCACACCTATCGGTCGCGCGTGGCACATCAAACGATTTTCGTGCTCGATTTCGGCTCTCAATACACCCAACTCATTGCCCGACGGCTGCGTGAGTTGAAGGTCTACACGGAAATCCTGCCGTTTCAGACCGCGGCCTCGGTGTTGGCCGAACGACAGCCGATCGGCGTCGTCCTGTCCGGCGGCCCGTCCAGTGTTCTCGACGACGGCGCGCCCAGATGCGACGCCGCCATCTTTGATCTCGG
>SXOW01000390.1 GCA_005778315.1 Acidobacteriota bacterium | reverse complement strand
CGGGCCAGGAATGGTCCAGAACCGCCAAACCCGCTCACCGGTGTCCGCGTGGTACGCGTCAAGAAACCCACGGAGGCCGGTGTCGCCGGCGCTGACTCCGGCGATGACCAGGCTGTCGACCACCAGCGGCGCCGCGACGGCTCCGTAGTGGTCGTAGGAGTCAGCCATTTCGGCGTCCCAGACCAGCTGGCCGGTGAATCGGTTGAGCGCGATCACGTGCGCGTGGTCGGTCACGGTGAACAGGAGATCGCCACGCACGGCCACGCCTCGATTCAGCCCGATCGCGGGGTCGCCAACCAGCCCCGGGGTCCGTGGCTGTGCATACCGCCAGATCTCGCGGCCGGTGGTGGCATCGAGCGCGTAGACACGATTGGGGGCCGTCACGTACATGACACCGGCGATGACCACCGGAGTCCCCTCGATCATCGGCATGTCCGGAATCGGAAAGAACCACTGCACGCTCAGCTGGTCCACCGTGTTCCGGTCAATCTGATCCAGTTCGCTGTGCCGGTTCGAGGTGTTGCTGCCGTTGTAGGACGCCCAGTCGACCGAGGGATGAATATCGTCTTCGCGGTAGGCCTCGCCGGCGCGCCGGAGGAGATGCAGGCGGCTATCGTCGGTACGTATCTGCGCGTCGAAGCCGCTCTCGTTGAGGATGGTGCCGGTGAGCGCGGTGCCCGCGATGAGACTGAGGGTGCCTCTGCGCGGTGACGGTGCCCGAGGGTCCTGGGCGGCGGGCGAGGCGGCCGCCGCCAGCGTTTTCAGGAACGTGACAAGCGGCCCGAGCTCGTCCGCCGGCATCTCTATCGCTGGCATCCCTTTCGACGGCACGCCCTCGCTGACGATGGCGGCCAACCGGTCGGTCGCGCTCGCCTGGAGCGTCGCAACAATCGAGGGTGCACGGTCCGTTCCCTCGGCCTCGCTGCCGTGACACAGTGCGCACCGGCTCTGAAAGGACGCAGCCCCCTGGGCGGCGGCTGGACTCACGGCGCAGAGCGCGAGAAGCAAGGCAGCGGACCCGTGGCCAAGACCTGAGTTTCTCATGTGCCCCCTATCATCCCCCGAACCGCCGGACGTGAATGAATGGTTTCGCCCGAACGTCCAAGTTCCGATACAATACGCACGGACCAAATTTACGGTCGGCGATCATGCTGGCCGGGGGGAACGACGACATGGCAACGACAGGTACGGTCTTCGGCCGGTTAGCGCTAGGCGCGCTGGGAGTGACGCTGGCAAGTCCCGGGATCGTCCTCGCCCAGGGGGACGCAGCGCCAACCTATTCGAAAGACGTCGCGCCGATTTTTCGGGAGAAGTGCGAGGCGTGCCACCGGCCTGGCTATATCGCACCGATGTCGCTCCAGACCTATGCAGAGTCGAGGCCCTGGGCCCGATCCATCAAGAACCGGGTGGAGACGCGCCAGATGCCGCCGTGGCACATTGACCCCGCCGTGGGGATTCAGGACTTTCAGAATGACCGGTCGCTGAGCCAGATCGAGATCGACACCATCGTGCGTTGGGCCGACGCGGGCGCGCCACAGGGCAACCCCGCGGACATGCCGCCGCCCGCCGTGTTCCCCGACGATGACGTCTGGAACTACGCAGACCGGTTCGGTGGTCCGCCGGACCTCATCATCAAGTCGACGCCGCACACCATGCCGGCGCTTTCGCAGGACCACTGGTGGAAGCCCACTGTTCCGACCGGGTTGACCGAGGACCGCTGGGTGCGGGCCATCGAGATTCGCCCCTCCACCATCGAAGGCCGCAAGATCACCCATCACGCCCTCGCCATTTTGGTGCAGGAAGAGGACGAGGCCGACAAGGCGTCCCTCGTGGCTGACGGCGGCGCCGGTCTGCTCATGGACTGGGCGGTCGGCAAGGAAGGCGAGATCATGCGGGAGAACAGCGGCAAGCTGATGAAGGCTGGGTCCCAGATACACTGGGACATCCACTATTCGTCGGCGGGCGAGGAGATTACCGATACGGCCGAATTGGGGCTCTACTTCTACCCGAAGGACGCGCCGCCGAAGCATCGCCAGGTGCTCAATATCTGGATGGGCATCGAAGGCGGCCCGAGCAACCTGCTGCTCGCGCCCAACAGCGTCACCACCACGTCGCAGCACCATGTCCTGCCGCAGAACGGTCGGATCGAAAATTTCCAGGCCCATCAGCATCTGCGTGGCAAGGGGATGCAGATGACGGCGATCACCCCGGACGGTCGGAGTCAGGTGCTCAGCCGGGTCAGCAACTTCAGCTTCAACTGGCACAACAACTACGTCTACGCGGACGACGCCGCGCCACTGCTGCCCAAGGGCACTGTGATCGAGATCAAGTCCTGGTGGGACAACACCTCGGCCAATCGTGCGAACCCCGATCCCAATCAGTGGGTGGGCTGGGGCGCCCGCACGGTCGACGAAATGGCGCATGCCTGGGTCAACGTCACCTACCTGGATGACGAGGACTTCGCGGCGGCCAAGGCGGAGCGCGAGGCGGCGCTTGCCGAGACCACCGACACCGGCGCGCAGTAGGCCCTGCCCCGGCGTTTGGACCCTCGGTGTTGGCAGGATCTGGAGCCGCTCCGCCTTGCGGGGCGGCTCCGTTACGTACAAGGAGATACGGATGCGGATGTCGGCTGCCGGTGTGCTGTGCGCACTGATGACTATCGCACTTGGGGCGGTGCCGGCGTCGGCGCAGCCGGGTAGTCTGCGCGCGTTCGGGTCACCGGTGGTCCCGATGTTCGAAGGCTGGTACGAGAATCCCGATGGAACGGCGACGATTCTCGTCGGCTTTTTCAATCCCAACGCGGAGGAGACAGTCAATTTGCCGGTGGGGGAGTTGAACCGGTTTGAGCCGGGACCCGAGGACCGCGGACAACCCACCCATTTTCCGCCCGGACGCGCCTGGGGCGTCCTGACCCTGAAGGTCCCCCGCGACTTTGACGGTGAACTCCGCTGGGTGCTGAACGCCAACAACCAGCCAGCGTCTATCCCGGTACACCTCGAAGCGCCCTATTTCATCGAGCCCCTGCGGGACGCCGCGAACGGCAACGAGCCGCCGACCATTCGATTCGCGCCAGACGGTCCCGGCGCGACCGGACCTCCAACGGGGATCGCGGCCAGCATGACGGCGAAGGTCGGGACGCCGCTTCACCTGGTAGTCTGGACATCAGACGTCAAACCCGAGGAGGGCAGTGAGGGAGGCCTGGGCGGGGGTCCACGGCCGGCCCTGACCCTCCGCTGGCATCTGCATCGGGGGCCGGCGGCCGTCGAGTTCTCCGAACCCTCTCAGAGCTTCACCGATTCAGCCGACCAGAACCCGACGTCGACCGTGACGTTTAGCGCGCCGGGCGAGCATGTCCTGCGGGCCGAGGCCCTCGACGAGACCGGCGTGGGTGGCAGTGGGTTTCAGTGCTGCTGGACCTCCGCCATGGTCCAGGTCGCCGTCTCGCCGTAGGCCCGCGGGTCCGCGCCACGCTTACGGCGGGGAAGTTGAAATAGTGGCGTCAAGAATGTGAGGCGCCGCCATCGCCGCGTAACCCGGATCTCACGGAGGCACAGATGACCAGGCGAATCCCGCGGAACGTGCAGGATGGGCGACAGAGCGCCGTCGTCGCCCTCATGCTGGCTTCAGCCGCCCTGTTGGGTGGGCTTGCCGCGCCAGCGTCGGCGCAAAGCAACGCGCCGCGGACCGCGTGGGGTGCACCCGACTTACAGGGGGTCTGGGACTTTCGGACCATCACCCCGATGGAGCGACCCGAACGGTACGGCGACAATGAGTTTCTGACGCCAGAAGAGGCGGCCGCCCTGGACCAGGCCGCGGTCGAACGCGAGGTGCGGCTCCAGGACAAGCCGGCGGAGCGGACGACGGCCGGGGCGAGCGTAGACACGCGGGGACCCGGTGAGGCGCCCGGTTCTTACAACCAGTTCTGGATTGACGCCGGCACCAAGAGCGTCGATACCCTACGCACCTCCCTGATCGTCGATCCGCCGAACGGCCGGTATCCGCCGGTTACGCCGGCCGGTCAGCGCCGCGCCCAGGCGGTCCGGGATTACGCGGCGGCGCATCCGGCGGACACCTGGACCGACTTCAGCTCGGGGGTGCGGTGCATTCTAGGGTTCAACGCCGGTCCTCCGTTCACGCCAAGCGCGTACAACAACAACATCCAGCTGTTTCAGACCCCGGACACGGTCGTCGTGATGACCGAAATGGTCCATACGGCGCGTGTCATCCCCCTGGACGGACGACCGCATCTGAACCCGGACGTGCTGCAGTGGTCCGGTGATTCACGCGGGCACTGGGATGGCGACACGCTGGTGGTCGAGACGCGGAATCTCGACGCCAAACGGAAGTGGAGGAACACGACCTCCAGCGCGCGCCTCGTCGAGCGTTTTACGCGTGTGGCTGAAGACACGCTCGAGTACGAGTTCACGGTGACCGACCCGCACACCTGGGAACGGCCGTGGACCGCATCGGTCCCGCTGCAGTTGAATCCAGAGCCGATG
>SXOW01000389.1 GCA_005778315.1 Acidobacteriota bacterium | reverse complement strand
TGCCGGCACCACACGGCGACCGATCTACCTGGCGATGCGCGAACACCGTCACGTTGCGCAGATCGGCGTCCTGACGCTCGGCGATACCGGTGAACACGGTCCCGTAGACACCGTGCAGGCCAGTCTCGTCTGGGTGGCGCACGGTGATCGCAGCCTCGACCTCCCGCGCGATGTCCCAGCCAAGTCGCCGGATCTGCGGCAGCGCCTCACGCCGTAGGGGCACCCCCGCCGCTTCGCTGTCGACCACGGCATAGAACGCACCCGCATACGCGACATCGACAGGCACTGTGCGGTTCCCGACCGTAACCGGCAAACCCGGGTGCAACACAAACGATGGCACGTTCTCGAAGGCTACGCGCTCGACGCGATGAATCACAGGCTGGTTGGCTCCCGGACCGCCAGGTCGGGCCGGACACACGTCCGGCCGGACAGGGGAAATTCTCCGCTATCATAGGGCACTGTATGGTTCGACACGCTGCGATCGGCGCGGTCTTCCTGCTCTGGGCAACCACGGCCGGTGCTGGTGACATCGCCGAAGATCTCGCTCGGGCCTACGACCTGGCCTACAACCTCGATCACGAGGCCGCCGTCGACGTGTTCGAGGCGACCATTGCCGCTGACGCGAGCAATCCGGCTACCCATCGCGGCCTCGCGGCGATGACGTGGATGCGGATCTTGTTCCTCCGCGGCACTCTGACCGTCGCCGACTATTTGGGTGGTGTCACCGCCAAGAATGTGGATCTGCCCGATCCGCCGGCCGACCTGGCGGCGACCTTCGACGAGCACGTGACCCGCGCCGTTATCCTCTCGAAAGCGCTGGTGGAGGCGTCTCCGGACGACCCTGACGCGTACTACCAACTGGGCGCCTCGTTGGCTCTGGCGGCCTCGTATCGGGCGACGATCGAAGGCGAAGTGATCGAGGCGCTCAAGCCTGCCAAGGCGGCATACGACGCGCACCAACGGGTGCTCGAGCTGGATCCGACGCGCAAGGACGCCATGTTGATCGTGGGTACCTACCGGTATCTCGTGGCGACGCTCCCGCTGCCCATCCGGATGATGGCGCGCATGGTGGGCTTTGGAGGCGGACGAGAAGAAGGCCTGGAACTGATCCGGGAGGCCGCCGACTACGACGGCGACACCCGTACGGAGGCGGCCATTGGGCTCGTGCTCCTGTACAACCGCGAGCGGGAGTTTGTGGCGGCCGAGCAGGTCTTGCGTCGCCTGCAGCGTCAGTATCCGCGCAACCGGGTCTTCTGGTTGGAGTCGGCCGCCACCGCGTTGCGGGACGACCGGCCGGCACTGGCCGCCAGTTCACTCCGCCAGGGGTTTTCGATGCTTGAAACGGACCCACGCATACGGATGCAGGGCGAAGAGGCCTTGTGGCGCTATCTGCGGGGTAAGACCAGGCTGGAGCTCAAACGTGACGCGGCCGCGCGCCGCGACCTGATGCACGTGCTCGAGTTGAACGCGCGCCTCTGGGTCACGGGACGGGCCCACCTGGAGCTTGGCAAGCTCGCTGACCTCTCTGGCGACCACGCGACTGCGCGACAACACTACAAGCGCGGCCTGACCTTCTGTTCGGAAGGTCGAGACACACGAGGCGTGAACCTCGCGAAAGACCTACAAAAGAACGGCTACCGGCGCGAGTAGGTTGAGTGGGGCTCGTGGCCCCGGGAACGTCGCAGGTGCGAGCCCCGTCCGATCTGATGGGATTCGACACCATGCCGAAATCATCGTCCCGCAAACGCACCTGGATCATTGCGCTGGTGTCGCTCGCGGCCTTGGGCGTATTGGGTATGGTCACGCTCATCGGGTTGGCCGTCTACGTGTTCACCAGCAACGTGGACTTCGCCCGGGTCACCCCGAGCGCAGCCGAGACCAGGTTCGAAGAGGCGCGGGCACAGTTCGGTGCGGCGCGGCCGCTGATCCAACTCTCCCGCGAAGACGGCCGACCAGGCCTCATCCTCGACTACGCCGAGCCAGACCGCGAGCGGGTGCTCCTGTGGACGGAATAGCACCCTGAGTCGACTACCGCACGAACAGGCTGCCGCCGCCCAGGTGGTGGAAACCCGATGTATAGCTAGCCTTTGGAGGCAGCCAGCTCGACCACGACGTCCCAGTAGAAGCGTACGAACCGGTGCAGTTCTGTCTCCAGAATTCGCTCCTGGTCGCTGTGGGCCCCGAAGCCAAGCGCGGCATCCTCACGATCCAGGGCCGGACCGATCCCGTAACAGCGCATCTCCTTGGCGCGCAGGTAGGCCATATCGGTCGCCCCCGTGCTCATGGTGGGCAACGTCGTCACCTGGTAGTGCTTCGCGATGCCCGCCTGCACCGCCTCGAACGCCTGCGAGTCAAGCGGTCCGTTGTCTGCGATCGGACGCACGTCGCGGGGCGCGTACTGCACATCGATGGCGGGGTCGTCGATCACTCGACGCACGTCCTGCAGGAACGCATCTGGATCCTCGTCCGGCAGCTGTCGCACGTCGAGCAGCGCGGTGGCCTCGGACGGAATGACGTTGATGCGATAACCCGCATCGAACATGTTCGGCGAGATTGAGGTGCGCACCATGGAGGCGTGCGATGGCTCGTGCTGCTTCAGGTAGTCATCGGCGGCCAGGGCCGCGGGCGTATCGAGTTCAAGCAGGCTCAGGTATCGGGCCGCGTCTTCGTCGGACGAAATGCGAGCGAGACGTCTGAAGTAGGACGCTGTCGTCTCATTGAGGCGAATCGGGGTCCGCCAGTCGGCGACCGTGGCAACCGCCTTGGAGAGGTGCACGATGGCATTGGTGCGAAGCGGCACCGACCCATGTCCCGCGACCCCTCGTGCGGTCAGCTCGATAGCCCGCGGGATCTTCTCGAGCGTCTGGACGAGCGCATACTGTGTCTCGCCCCCGACCCGAGCCACGCTCCCCCCTTCGGCGAGGCAGTACTCCGCCTCGATCTTGGAATAGTGCTCGTTCACCATGAACTCGATACCGACTCGGGTGGAACCCTCCTCGCCCGCTTCGGCGAGAAAGATCACGTCACGGTCGAGCGGGACGTCCAACCGCTGCAACAGCAGCATGACCATGAGGCTGGCCGACAGATTGTCCTTGTCATCGACAGCACCCCGTCCGTAGATATAACCGCTGTCGCGGGTGGCGCTGAACGGCGGGAACGTCCACTTCTCGGGATCCACGTTGACGACGTCAGTGTGCGCCATAAGCAGCAGGGGGGCTCGTGACCCGTTGCCCTGCAGACGCGCCACGATGTTCGGTCGCTCAGCCTCCAGCGCGAACACCTCCACCGGAATGCCCGCCCGCTCCAGGACGTCCTGGACATAGTCGGCCGCCGGCTTCTCGCGGCCCGGCGGATCGCTCGTGTCGAACCGCAGCAAGGTCTGGAAATGCTCCAGCGTCTCGGCTTCGACCTGCCGCCAGTCGGGCTCGAGCGGCGACTGGGCGGCGCCGGTCGCCACGGCAATTCCAGCCGCCAGCACGAGGCTGGCAACGGCGCGTGTCGTGCGATGTCCGGTGTTCATGGCGTGCCTCCTAGTCTCTGTAGGGGTCGTTGGATCATGGCTCCGCCCGTTTTCACCATCATCCGCGCAGCCGGACCGCATACTTGAGTGTCGGCACGCAGTATCGTCCCTCGGCGGGAAAAACCGAAACGCCCCCATCATAAACCGCGAAGTGTGAACAAGGTCGGAACATCCGGTGACCCCGCTCATCATTCGAGACGGGCGGTCGCCCGATCCACCGGCGGAGCGACGCGCCGGGTGGTATCTTAGAGACGCCCAGAATGCGAATCCTGTTCTCGATGCGGCATCCCGGCGCGCTGCGTAATTTCGCGTCGACGCTCCAGGCGCTGGCCGAGCGGAACCACCGCGTCCACCTCGTCTTCGGCCAGCAGGACAAGGAAGGTGACGGGACGCTCCTGTGGCAGCTCACCCACGACTTTCCTGCGATTACGTGCGGCCAACTCGAACGAAAGACTCCGTGGCGCTTCTGGCTCGGCCTGGGCCGCGTTGCGCGGTGCACCGTTGACTACGTCCGCTATCTGACGCCCGAGTACGAGGGGATCAACAGCCTCAAGGAGCGTGCGCGCGGCAAGGTGCTGCGCCCGATCCGGTGGTTCGTGGATCTGCCGCTCTTCCGCGTTCGCGCGGCGAACAGGCTCCTCGTCAAGGCCCTGCTGATCGTCGAGCGCGCCATCCCGGTCGATCGGGTCATCTTCGATCTCGTCGCGCACGAGCGCCCCGACGTGCTGCTGGTGACGCCTCTCGTGGATATCGGCACCGATCAGGTTGATTTCGTCAAAGCCGCCCGGCGCGTCGGCATCCGATGTGCGCTGCCCGTCCTGAGCTGGGACAACCTCACGAACAAGGGGCTCATCCGCGTGCAGCCCGACAACGTCTTCGTCTGGAACGAGGCGCAGAAGGCCGAAGCGGTCCGGATGCACGGCACGAATCCGGACGACGTGGTCGTGACCGGGGCTATGGTGTACGACCAGTGGTTCGAGCGGCGTCCCAGCTCGACACGCGACGCGTTCTGCGCCCGCGTCGGCCTCGATCCGGCGTGTCCAATCCTCTTGTATCTGTGCTCGTCGCCGTTCATCGCGCCAGACGAAGTGATCTTCATCGAGAAGTGGATCCGCGCGATTCGCTCCGCGCCCGACGCGCGAGTGCGCGGGGCCGGCATTCTCGTCCGCCCGCACCCGGAAAACCGGCAGCCCTGGCATCGCTTCGACGAGAAGGCCTTCGACAACGTCGTGGTCTGGCCCCGCGGCGGCGCCAGCCCGGTGGATTTCGAGTCGCGGAACGAGTTCTTCGACTCGATGCATCATGCCGCCGGCGCGGTCGGCATCAACACCAGCGCCCAAATCGAATGCGGCATCGTCGGCCGCCCCGTGTTCTCGATTCGAACGCCCGAGTATCAGCGGACGCAGGACGGCACGCTGCATTTCCGTCATCTGACGTCTCAGGGCGGCGGGCTCCTTCGGCTCGCTGACGACCTCGACGCGCACGTGCGGGAACTCGCGGCCGCACTCGACGATCCGGCAGGCACGCGACGGCAGATCGAACATTTCGTCCAGGCGTTCGCGCGGCCGCACGGTCTCGATCAGGCTGCGACCCCGCGGATGGTCGAGGCCATCGAGCAACTCGGGGCCGCGCCGGCGCCGGCGGCGCAGCGGCTTCCGCTCTACGTCTACCCGCTGCGGGCGGTGCTCTACCCCGTGGCAGTGCTGCTGCGAGCGGTCAGGCGCCTGACGCGCGTCTCGACCAAGCGGCAGCGGCAACTGAGACCGATCACCGTTACCGGCACGCTCGTCCAGATGTCGCTGGCGGTCTTCGACTGGCTGTTCCGGTTCCGCCCGATCAAGGCGTACGTGAAGCAGTACATCATTCCCCGCGCGCTCCCGCGCCTGGCAGGGGTCGACGCGCCGACCGAGGAAGCCGTGGCGGTGCCCCGGCTCCTGCAGAAAATGGCCCGGCGCGACCGTCGCATCATCGTCGGCCCATGGGTCAGCGAGGTCGGCTTCGAGCTTCTCTACTGGATCCCGTTCCTCAATTGGGTCAAGGCGTATCGGCCGTTCGACGCCGAGCGGATGGTGGTGGTTTCGCGCGGCGGCTGCAGCGCCTGGTACCGCGACATCGCGGGGCACTACCTCGACCTGTTCGATTACTACACGCCGGAGCAGTTCCGGGAGAAGAGCGAGCAGCGGATCACCGAGGGCCGGCGGAAGCCCCGGACGCTCACGGAATTCGACCGCGACATCATCAAGCTCGTGCGGCAGACCCTGCAGGTGCGCGAAAGCGATCTGCTGCACCCGATGTACATGTACCGTCTGTTCCACGGGTTCTGGCAGAGTCGGGCGCCGGTGAGCGTCGTGGAGAACTTCGCGGTCTTCAGGCCGCTGCCGGCCATCGAGGCCGGCAACCTCGCCGCGACGCTTCCGCGTGACTATGTGGCGGTCCGCTTCTACTTCAACGCGGCCTTTCCCGACACGGACGACAACCGGCGATTCGTCGTGGATCTCGTGAACGTTCTGGCCGAGACAACCGACGTGGTCCTGCTGAATCCCCCTGTCCAGTTCGACGAGCATCCTGACATGGACGTGACGGCGCGCGGCCGCGTCCATCGCATCTCTCATCTGATGTCTCCGCGCACGAACCTCGACGTGCAATCGAGAGTGATCGCACGGGCGCGCGCGTTCGTCGGGACGCACGGCGGATTGTCGTATCTGCCGCCGCTGTATGGAGTGGTGTCGCTCTCGTTCTATTCGAACCCGCGGGCGTTCACCGCTCAGCATCTCGACCTGGCGCGGCGCGTGTTCACCGGGATGCGGCCGGGCTCATACGTCGCGCTCGACGTCAACGATCTCGGCACGCTGCGCGCAACCCTCGGGGAGCAGCACGAGGCGATTGCGGGACTCGCGCGGCGCCGCCCGTTCTGAGCGCGACGCGAACCGCGTTAGACTGACACGACCATGGCGGAACAGATCGATTCAAGACCGTTCTACCGTCGTGCGCTGGGCAAATCGTTCTGGCTGTCCGTCAATGCGCTGCGGCGCACACGGAAGCGCACCGCGAAGAACTCACGGCGCCTGTATGTCGAAGCCACGTCCACCCTCCATGACACATGGCGGGCGGTGCGGCGACGGCTCGGCAAGGTGTACTACAACTCGTTTCGCGTCTGGGGCCTCACGAAGAAGAACGCCAAGCGCCTCCGCCGCCGCATCTATCACCGAGGACGCTATACGAGCGCCGGCCGCGCGGTGCTCGCCGTCTCCGAAGTCGCGACGTCGCCACGCGACGCGTTCCAGCGGAAGGCCGCGGCCGTTGCCTACAACCGGCAACACCCGGCAGCGCAGCTCAATCGTGACAATGGGTACGCGATGCTGCCTCCCGGCGCCCTGCCGGGCACCGCGGAGATCATCGGGCTGGCGGTGCGCCTCTTCGCAAAGAAGAAGAGAGAGCTCGAAGCCGCGGCCGGCCCCGACACGGCCATGCACGGCAAGAAGTGGGCGTTCATGCGCAGCGTCCTCAGCAACGAGGACCTGGCGCAGCATCCCGAGTTCGTCGACTTTGCGCTCTCGGACAGCCTGCTGAGCCTGGTCACGAACTACCTCGGTACGGTCCCGCACCTTAATCGGATTGATCTCCTGTACTCCGTCGCGCACGGGCACGACGACACGGTGTCGAGCCAGATCTATCACCTCGACCCCGAAGGCATGCGCCAGGCCAAGCTGTTCCTGAACCTGCGCGAGGTCGGGCCCGACGAGGGACCGTTCACCTTCATTCCCGCGTCGGAAACCAGCCGGATTACCCGGGCGATCAGGCAGCGCCGCGACGCCGACATGGCCATGGCGCACTACCTCGAGAGCGAGCTCGCAGAGGTCGGTGGGCTCGACAAGGCCATGGCTGTCATGGGACCGGCAGGGAGCGCCGGGCTGGTTGACACCTCACGCTGCCTGCATTTCGGCAGCCGCGTCAAACCCGGGACGTACCGGCTGTGCCTCTACATCCAGTACTGCGCGTCGCGCGAGCATGGCAACATCTTCGACGCCACCCGCTATGTCGCCGATCGGGTGAGGTACCTGGCGACTGTCAACAGTCACCGATCCACGCACGCGCCGGTGTCGGCTCCGCACCAGATGAACTGACCTCGCGGGGCACGATCGCGTCGCCGATCTCGAGGCGAGACGGACCATCGTGGACGGCTTCAGAACGACGAGGGCGCCACGCAGCGAAAGCTCTGCTGGTCGTTCACGTCACCGCGGCCGTCGTATTCCGCGACCTGCGGATACGGGCAGACCGGCCGGGTGAGCAGCGGGACGCCCGCCGCGTCGAGCTTCGAGGCCACCAGCCGCTCCGGGGCGCGGCCCTCCTCGACCCAGGCCCGGATCGCCTCCACCCAGTCGACCCGGTCCGGTCCCGGGCCCCCGGCGCAGTGCAGCACCCCCGGCAGCATGTAGAGACGGGCGTAGTCGCGGGCGGTCGCATCGCCGGCCTGGAGCCGCTCGTAGTAGTCGATGGTGCCCTCGGGCGCCAGCGCCAGATCCGACCATCCGGTCCAGTAGATGATCTTGCCGTTGCGGTCGCGGAAGGCGCTCAGGTCGGTGCTGGTCGCGTTCAGGATGGCCGCCGTGGGTGCGGTGTCCTCGGCCCACGTGGAGAAGTCGTACTCCGTGTAGTCCCACTCCGGGTCGCTGAAGACGAAGTATTTGAACAGCTCGGTTCCGAACCCGTACTGCGCGTTCGGGATGCCGCCGGCGCGACGCGCGTCGCTGGCCACGACCCACGAGTCCCACCCGCCAGGGTCGTGCTCGCCACCGTAGTTGAATCCGTGGTAGATCGGGGTCTCCTTCGAGGTCGGGCCCTCATAGACCCGCTCGATGGCCGCGAGCTGCGCAGCCGTGACACAGCCGGCGCCGGCCTCGTCGCCGGGACAGCGGGTCAAGTCCGCGGGTGTGAACTCGCACCGGCGCGGATCGGTCATCGTCCCGTCGACGACACCGTCGTCGTCGTCGCAGGCGGCGAGAATGCTCGACCCCAGCAGATCCAGCGTGTCGAGCGTCAGGACGGGTGCGTCGAGGTCGCCGGTGGGGTAGATCGCCTGCTGGTTCTGCACGAATCCGGCCGTGATGCCGGTCCAGTGATAGGCGGGGGCGGCGGCGACGATCCCATCGAAGTCGTCCGGATACCGCTGTGATTCCATCATCGCCTGCCCGCCGCCGCGACTGCAGCCGACGAAATAGGAGTAGTCGGGTCCGCGGTCGTAGTAGTGCCCGATGATGGACTTCGCCGCCTCGGCCGTGAGGTGCACCGCCCGGTGCCCGAAGTTCTCCTGCCGCTCGGGATGATCGAGCGCCCAGGACGCCTCGATGCCGTTCCCCTCGTGTCCGGTGTCGGTCCCGACGGTGGCGTAGCCACGCTGGAGCGGACCGCCACCATGGGCGTAGAGCCCGATGGCCTGGTTCTGCACACTGCCCACGAACCCGCCGCCGCCACCCATCAGGAACCGTCCGTTCCAGTCGCCGGGCTGCGGCAGCAGCAGCTCGAACCGGATCTCGGTCTCCAGGACCCCGGCGACGCGGCAGTGTGCCGGCTCCTCGGCGGTGGCCTCGACCGAGGCGGCGTCCTCGATCCGCATGTCGATCAGGTCGAGCGCCGCAAGGTCGGCGCACCGGTCGGGGCTCGCCGTGGTCGAGGTTGCGCAGGCGGCGACCCCGGCGAGGCCGAGGGCGGAACACAACGTCAGGCACGTGCGTGTGGTCGATGGCATGGAATCTCCCTCACAAAGCTCCCAGATACCGGAGCCGTCCCTGCGCACAGGTCGCCGCGATGGCGGAGGCGAGGGTGCCCGCTCTCATCCGTCATGCTCCTTTCGACACCCGAACCACCCGAGGCGCAGGACGCATGGTGGTCACGATAGCGCGAGATGGACCGATCCACAATACCGGACCAGGGACCCGCTGGCCGCACTCGAGGCCCCTGAGGAGTGCTCCGGCCACCGAAACCCATACGCGTCGCCTCGCCGGTCCTCGCGGCAGCAGCCGCGACCGCCAGCCGCTGCCCGGCGTCGCCGTCCGCGGAAGCGGCTCCTATAATGCCCGTGGGGGTGGTCTAACGTGAGAGCCGTCAAGCTGATCGTGGTCCTGCTGGTGGTCTACGCGGGACTGGTTGCCGGGTTCGAGTCGATGCTCGGCTACTTCCAGCCCGGGGAGCAGACGTCGGTCGTCATCACGACCTTCGAGGACGACGGCACGGCGCACGCCCGCGTCGTGCAGCGTCTGGACTACGACGGCCGGCTCTACGTGTCCGCCAACCACTGGCCCCGCGCGTGGTATCGACGCGCCCTCGAGAATCCGGATGTGCGGGCGACGCTCGATGGCGAGACCCGCGACTATCGCGTCGTCCCCGTCACCGGGGCGGAGCAGGACCGCGTCGATACCGAGCACCCGCACGGCGTCGTGTTCCGGGTGCTCACCGGCTTCCCCCCGCGGCGCATCGTGCGACTGGACCCGCGGCAGGGTTCCTGACCGTCAGCGCGCCAGCCGCGAAAGACCACGCGTCGGGCATCGTCAGGCGCATCACTCCGCCGCCGGGGGTGGCTTCGGGTGCCCGGCCATCGCGTTGAGCAGCGTGCTCGCCGTGACGAGCACGATGGGCCCGAGCACCAGGCCCACGAACCCGAAGGCGCCGACGCCGCCG
>SXOW01000388.1 GCA_005778315.1 Acidobacteriota bacterium | reverse complement strand
CGGCGGCGGCGGCATCGCTGACCGGGGCCGCCTCCGCCACCGGGGCCGGAGGCGCCGGCGCCTCTTCGGCCGGGGGCGCCGAACACGCAAGAGAGAGCGCGCCGGCTACACAGGCGGTCGCGAACACACCGAGACGTACGTCAGTCATGTCACTCCTAGGATGAGGTTACACAATGGATGGCCACCACTGGCCACGCCTGAGGCAGGGATGGCACGGTGGACGGCGTTGGCCCGTGTCGGCATCAGGATCAGGGTTGCGCGGCCGCCTGGGCACCAGCGAGGATATTGTACAAGCCGTAGTTGCCTTCATGACACGCGTACTCGAATAGCGTGTCCTCGGTCTTCGCCATCGTCATCTCGACACTCCACGGCGCGGCAAATGCGGTTGAGTCGTTCACCGTGAACCGGTAGAGCAGGGTGTCGGCGTCGCGACGGCTGAACCGCTCGGTCAGATGCAGGCTCGGTCCCAGCGCCTCCAGGCGTTCCGTGTTGGGTGCAGGGTGAGCGGTCCCGATATCCCTGAAGTTGCGGGTCTCGACGACCAGGGTGTCCCCTTCCCAGCGACCGCGGGAGTCGCCCTTCCATTGGCTGACGTCAGCGGGCAAGCCCGGCCGGCTATCCAGGGGGATGACCCGCACGTCGTTCACCATCTCATTGAGAATCACCACATAGCCGGGAACCTGAAACACCTGCACGAGGTTGTTGTAGGCGCCGCCCAACATCGGCGGGCCCGAATTGAAGCCAAGGATGCAGCGTTCATCGATGTCCCGATCCTCTGGGCCGGCGTTGCGGTTCCGCGCGGCGTCACGCGCGGCCATCCGCGCCCTGCCCTCGTCGGTGTAGCCCGGCAACTGCCCGTCCGGCGGATCCACGATGAGCGACGTACGGCGGGTCCCCACCACCTCGGTCCCGCCCGCAAACCAGAACTGGTTGTAGCTCCCCGGGTCACCTGGACGCGGCGGCGCGTCGACCGGATTGGCGGCGCGCGCTTCCAGCGCGGACACATCTTCTTCGGTCAGGAACTCCTGGCCGGCCAGCGCGGCCGGTCGCTGCAGCGGGGTCACGGACCCAAAATCCCACACGCCCTGGAGATCCGGACGGCCATCCGGTGTGCGCGGAATCGATGTCTCGCTCGACGATGAAGGCTGCGCCGCCACCACCTGCGGTGCCAGGGCAACCAGTGCCGCAAGCACCGGCGCGACAACGACAACCTGAATCCTCATGTGCGTTCCTCCCTCTGCACTGCCCGCTGGGTCGCTTTCCCGTCTCCCATATTGTGAACCAACATGGCCAGGGCCCGGTAGCACCGACACGAAACATCCTTGGCCGCCGGCCACCCGAACCGGCCCGTGCCGCCGGCGGGGTCCGCACGGCCGTCAGCGGTCCGACGAGTTAGGCGGAGGCGGGGCCAGTCGCTGTCCGTCATTGATCCACCGCACCGGGCTCCACCGCACCCAGGGGATCGGACTCAAACCGCGCGAGGATAAACAGTGCGTCGCGGTCGTCCTGGGCGACGAAGGTGTCGGCACGTCCGAGCCGCTCCATCGCGAGCCGTAGCTTCCGCGTATCAGCCTCGTAGAAACGGTCGAGCAGACGTAGTCGCGCCTCGACCTGTGCCGCATCACGACGCGCCCGCGGTTTCGCCAATAACGCGGTGGAGAGGGCGCCCAGCAGGGCGCGGTCCTCTCCCGCGAAGAACGGCGTCAGCCCTTCGGTCACCTCCTGTGGCAGCTGGCGCAGTCCCACAAGGCGCGACCCGCGGACCGACGCGTGACGCGGCAGCTGGGTGCGCTTGCTGAGATGGCCAACCAGTGCCAACAGCTCGACCAGCGCGTCGAAGGCCTCTTTCGCGCGCGGCCGGGATCGAAACGTGCCGAACCAGCGCAGGTCCAGTGGCGCGAAGGCTTCGGGCCTCGTACTGAAGCACAGCAGTGTGTGCACGTCGCGGCGGGCAAGACCGACAGCCGGGTACAGGAAGGCGAACGCACCGTCGACGTTATAGGGCGGCCTCAGCTCTCTGATGAGCGTGTTCTCTTGCAGCAACGCCTCGCGCTCGGACGCGTGAGCCCGCACCTCCACACTGCTCGCTTCACGCACCAGCGTGCGCATCTTGCGATGCACCATCCGTCGGCTGGCGTTGCGATAGCTCTGCAGCCGCCGCCTGATGTTCTTCGCCTTGCCGACGTAGAGCACGCTCTCGTCGGCGTCTCGAAAGAGGTAGACGCCTGGTCCCGTAGGAAGACCCTCGACAAGCGCCGAGCCGAACTTCCTGTCGAAAGCCCGCTGCCCCATCGGCGGCATCCTACGTCGGCGATGCGGCTCCGCGCTACAACCGTTGGTTTCGTTAGAGTGGGGCGGCAGTGCTTCTAATCGTAATCTTCGGCCGACAGAGACAGTCGGACGACCTCCGCGTCATTGCGCGCGACAACGTGTTTGTTCGCGAACGCCGGGTGCGCCCACAGGACGCTGCGGTCATCCCATCGACCTGAGGCTCCACCACGCGTGCGGGTGTTCGGCTCCAGGAGCAGGGTGCGGTCGACCTCCTCGTAGCCGGCTGGCGTGAAACGGGCGATCACCAGTTCGCCCGTCTCGTTCGTGACGAACCAGCGGTCGCCGTTCTGGACCAGATAGGAATTGCCCCACCGCTCGTTCGGTGTCAGCCGGTCGGTCGACCAGAGACGCTCGCCGGTCGCGGCGTCAACACCGCGGAACTCGCCGTAGCTGCTGAGCCCGTAGATCGCGTCGCCGGAAACCACTGGTGTCGAGAGCGTCGCCTCCTGGGGCGGACGGTCGGTGCGGTTGGGATTCGCGCCTTGCCACACCAGGCGCGCCGCCGGCCGGTCGGGATTCAGCGCCAGCATCAGGCCACCATTCTCGACCTGGGTCACGAGCAGGTATCTTCCGCTCCTCACCGGCGTCCCGATCGTCAGTCCACTGGGAACCGAGAAGTCGTATTGCCACCAGATGACCCCCGTCGCCGGATCGAGTGACGTCACGGCCGTCGTGTGCCAGACGATGACCTGGCGCACGCCGCCCGCCGTGATCGCGATCGGCGACGCATAACCAGGCTCGGAGGTCGTCTCGATCGCGCGCCACGCCTCGGCGCCGGTGGCCGTGTCGAACGCCACCACCATCGCGTCCGGCTCACCGCCCACAACGACGATCAGGTGGTTTCCCTCCACCAGCGGTGACTGGGACACCCCGAAGACCGGCACCGTCACCCCGTAGTCAGCGACGGTATCCACCCGCCAGATCAGGTCGCCGGTAGTGGTGTCGAAACTGGACAACATCCCGGCGGCGCCAAGGACGTACACGCGGTCGTCGCGTACGGTTGGTGTGGCGCGTGGACCGGTCGCAAACTTGGCGTTGATGTTGCGGTACGTCGCTGGCCAATCCTGTGTCCAGAGCTGGACGCCGGTCTCTTCATCGAGCACGACGAGCCGTTCGTGGCCGTCCATCGTGCGGCTACCTGGCGTCTCCTGGTAGTCGAGGACGAACACCCGACCATCGGCAACGGCCGGCCCGGCGAAGCCGCCGCGAACCGGCGCCCGCCACTTCACCGTCAGACCGTCGTCCGCGAAGCGCTCGACGATGCCGGTGTCACCCCAGACCGCGTCCCGCGCGACGCCGCGCCACTGCGGCCAGTCCTCGGCATCGAGCGCGAGCGGGCCTAGCGCGACGACGGCACACGTAACGGCCAGCGTCATCCGACGCGAGGCGCTTCGCATTGGCATCTCCCTTCCAGTGTGAGCTACATGCTAGCGCGTTCAGGTCTCGGACAAGCTCGCGAACATGCACGTCTCGGACGCGGGACATGACATGAGAGGTCGCAGACGGTGGCAGGACGCGTTTGTCCGTGTCCGCATCCCGCCACTCGTGCTAAGGTGGCTAGCAACCTGTTCTCAGCTGGAGGTATGCCGTGACCGACCGCTATCCCCGTATCGTCTGGGCCGGCCTCGCCGCCCTCCAAGTGGTCACGCTGTCCTGCGCCGCCCCTCCACCACCGGAGGGAGGCAACACGGCCGCACCCGCCTCCACCAGCCCGCCAGACCCCGGCGACGCCACGGCGTTCCAGTTCGACCCCACCTGGCCAAAACCGCTGCCCGACAACTGGACGCTCGGAAACGTGGTCGGCGTCGCGGTCGACGCCCGCGACGACATCTGGGTCATTCACCGCCCTGGCAGTTTGACGGCGCAGGAAGCAGGCGCGGCCGCCGATCCGCCGTTGGCCGAGTGTTGTCGCGCCGCGCCGCCGGTGATCGAGTTCAACCAAGCCGGCGATGTCGTGCAAGCGTGGGGCGGACCGGGCGAGGGCTACGAATGGCCGGAAGCGGAGCACGGCATTTTTGTCGACCATCTGGACAACGTGTGGATCGGGGGCAGCGGTGGCAACGACTCCCAGATCCTGAAGTTCACCCAGGCGGGTGACTTTCTTCTTCAGATCGGCCGCCAAGGGCAGGGACAGGGAAGCAACGACCTGGAGAACTTCGGACAACCCGCGGAAATCGACGTCGACCCGGAGACCAACGAGGTCT
>SXOW01000387.1 GCA_005778315.1 Acidobacteriota bacterium | reverse complement strand
CGTTCGAACTTCACGAACGGCTTGTCGTAGAACCCGACGTAATCCAGGTCGCCTGCCGCGATCCCTGCCTCCTCCAGACAGTAGGCGACAGCCTGCGTGGGAACCCCCGCGTCGTGCTTGATGCGGGTGAACCGCTCCTCCTGCGCCGCGGCCACAATGCGGCCATCCACCAGCAGGGCCGCCGCCGAGTCGTGGTAGAACGCCGAGAGACCGAGGATCGCCGTCACGACGCGGCCTCCTCGACGCCGGCGGGGCGCCACCTGTCCACCACGTGGACCCGGTAGCCCGGGAGGCCGTGGAGGTCGTCGGCGCGTAAATCGAGCCTGTGATCGTGCGCACCTTCGAAACCACGCCGCGCGGGGCCACGCACTGGAGCACGCGGACGCTGGCGAAGGCGACGGGTCTGAGTCACATGACCATCAGCCGCGTGTGGCGAGCCTTTCGGCTGCAACCGCAGCGAACCGAGACGCTCAAGCTGTCGTCCAACCCCGCCGCTGATCGAGAAGGTGCGGGACATCGCGTCGTCGTCCACGGCCGTTAGCATATGCAGCAAATCACTGTTACAGGACACTCGCTAGCGCATGGGGGGCGAGTCCCCGGAGTCCGGTGTCGCCGTCGCGAGGTAGCGAGCGTACTCCGGCCGGTAGTAGCTGGAGTAGTAGAAGAAGTCCTCGGCGAGAGCGACTTTGTTCAGGATAGCCCCGACGAATCTGACATGGCCAACGTCGAGTTGTGCGACAGCGTTTGCGGCCGCGGCGGAATCAGCCTGGTCGGACGCTACGACGAAGATAACTCCGCTCGTGACGTTCGCTACGATGGTGGCGTCGGTCACCGCCATCACTGGAGGCGAGTCGATGATGACCCAGTCGAAGGCCTCTGTCAGCGAGTCGATGAACTTCCGGTAGGGCTCAGAGCTCAACAACTCGGACGGGTTTGGCGGAGTGCGACCCGACGCCAGCATCCACAGCCCCGGCATCCACGTCTCGCGTAACACCTCGCTCGGCTTGGCGCGGCCCGAAGAGACGTCGGAAAACCCGGGTTCCTGGGACAGCTCGAAGAACTTATGCACGCTCGGTCGCCGCAAGTCCGAGTCGATGATCAAGACCCGTTGCCCCGTCTGGGCCAGCACGACGGCGAGGTTGCAGGCGACCACGGTCTTCCCCTCGTCCGGTCCCGTGCTCGTGACCAGGATGCTCCGCTTCGACTCTGCCGCCAACGCCAACAGCACTTTCGTTCGAATGACGCGAAACGCCTCGGCGAAGGCGGAGGACGCGGTGGTGCCCACGCACGGCGCTTTCGAGGACCGAAGACCCTTCACGACGGGCACCATACCCAGGCACGTCAGGCCAATTGCTCTTGATAGGCCATCCGGCGTGTTGATGGACTTGTCCATGTAGTCGACAAAGAACGTCGCGGCGAGGGCGATGAGTATTCCAACGCACAGCGACAAGAGGAGATCGAGACGACGGTCCGGACTAGACGGCCTCAACGGGACGCTTGCGGCGTCAATCAATCGGATATTGCTCGCCACCATCCCGGTGGTCACGCTGATCTCTTTGGCGCGCTGGAGGAGCGTCTCGAAGACCTCTTGGTCGGTCGTGGCCGCGCGCTCAAGCGCGTCATACTCGATCTGACCGGCTCGCGCCCGCAAGGCGACGGCGCGTTGCGCGTCAACGGCCGTCGCCAGACTCTGCTCTTCAGCAAGCGCCGCTTCGTAGTCGTTACGAATCACATCGACGACGCGGAGGATCTCTTTGTCAAGCTGCTCCTCGGCCCGTTGGATCGCGGTCTGGACCGCGACCCGGTCTGGGTGACGTGGTCCAAAAGCCTGCGCCAGATCTTGATCCCGCCGGCGCAGCGCGGCAATCTCCGACCGAGCGGCCTCGACGTTCGGATCAGACGCTATCCTTGGCCGCGTGGCCAACTGGCTGAGGTCTCCTCCGGCTGCCTCCACCTGTTTCGCCAAGGCCTCTTTTTGGATACGTTCGGTCCGCGTCTGCATCATCGCCCGATCGAGTTCTTCAAATCGACTCTGGACGACGCTGCCGCCACCGGCCTCACCCGGGTCGGAGGTGGTCTCGCGATATCTCTGGAGGGCAAGCTGGCTCTCCCGGAGTTGCGATCGGTGTTCTTCGAGCTGTCTACCGAGCCACTCGGCCGACTCGTCGGCCGCGACCGACTTGAACTCCTGGTTCTGCTCCTGGTAGGCCTCGGCCAAGGTGTTCACGACGGCCGCCGCAAGCTGTGGGTCCACTGATGTGTAGCGAACATCGATCAGCCGGCTTTCTCCTACGGGCTCCACATCGAGCGCACCCAGGAAACGGTCGATCGCGCGCGTCTGGATTTCCGTCTCCTGCCAGTCGAACTCCGCGTCTAGATCAATCACCTCCGGTTCCACGAGCGCACCCGCCGCGTAATTCGGCGACCGGCTCAGCTTCTCATAGAGCCCCATCACGAAGCCGCGGACGGCGTTGATCGCTTGCTCGCCCATCGGCGGGTTTGGCGGAGCACCACCGAACTGTGGATGCTCCCAGAGCCTGAGAGCCTCCAGCGTCCGCCCAGCCAACGTACGACTCTGCAAGATCCGGTACTGCGTCTCCCGGTAGTCGAGTGTCTGGTCGCGCTCGGCCTCGGTCTCGTCGAAGACGAGCACACCCGGACGGTCGACCTCGATCAGCAGCCGCGCTACAGCCCGATACTTGGAGGTCGTCATGATCGAGAGGTATGTCCCGGCGCCGACGACGAGGATCAACGTCCCGAGAAACACCCACCGCCGCTTGAATAACATACGAAGGTATTCGAGCAGATGGGTATCACCCGGCACCTCCGTCACCTGGTGGTGACCTGCCCCGTTGACCGCGTTAGATTCGATAGCCACTAGAAGTACCGTTCTGGCACAACGATGGTGTCACCCGGTTGCACCGGGTCGGAGAGTTCCACATCGATCTGCTGCTCCCGCCCGTCGGTCATACGAAGGATTTTCGTGCGATTCGCGGCGCCCCGATCTGACACACCGCCTGCCAAGGCTAGCGCGTGCATGACGGTCGTCGTTCGGTCAATCGGATACGACCCTGGTCGCGTCACCTGACCGAACACGAATACGCTTTCGGCGCGCGGGACGAACATCGTATCTCCATCCTGCAGGCTGAGGGTGTTCGGCAACTCGCCCCGCCGAAGAGCCGCGAGGTCCACACGAATAATCTCCCCGGCAGTTTCCTGATTCGGTAGCACGGGCCCCGACCCGGAAGCATCAGGCGGCCGCCGGACCACCAGGAGCTCACCCGAGGCCTCGGCCGTCGTCGACCCGGCCACCGCGAGCGCTTCAATGACCGTTGTCTCTCCCGAAAGGGGATAACTGCCGGGGGCGCGGACCTCACCCACGATGAACACGCGTTGGCTTTGGTACTCGTCGACGGATACGCTGAGTTGGGGCTCGTTGTAGATCCCGTCGGCGAGAAGACTCAGCAACTTGGTCTTGACTTCCTCGACCGTGAGACCGGCGGCCTCCACCCGCCCCACTAGGGGAAAGGTGATCGCGCCAGTCGCGTCGATGACGAACCTCCCGGACAGATCGAGCTGATTCCACACGGTGATCGCCAGCACATCTCGAGCGCCAAGAACGTAGGTGTCAGACTGCGCCGCGGGCGCCGAAATCATGCCAAGTCCCAGCAGCAACACGAGACAGACATGTGCCATCACCCGCCGCGCTCCGGACCGATGCAATTGAACCATTGGTCTGGTCCCCCCTTGTGCCGCATCGTGTGTCATCTGCCGCTGTCTCAAAGCCCCGCCGAACACAATCAGGGAAGTTCGCCTGTCATTGAAAGTCGTAAATCACTGATCCAACGGCCAGAAGTCGATTATACGATCCCCCTGGTCTATCCGACACCCGGCGACGGAGGATCCGAGACGGCGTGGGGCCACTGCTGGCAGCTCAACCTTGTTTTCAACAACATTGACCGTCTCGAAGTCCGGGGCCGCGACTCGGCGGGTATTGCCTTGTATGCACACTTCCCGTCTGCAGTAGTGCTTGGAGAGTTTCTGGCTGGCGAGGGGAGCCGCGCGGGTGAATTCCGGGTACGGAGCGGCTACGCCGCGTTGTCTCACCGATCGGTCATCCGCCCCGGAGGTCCCGGCGGGAAGACTCTTCTGTTCACGTTCAAGGTGGCAGAGGAGGTGGGCGAGATGGGGGCCAATACGAGGATGCTGCGTGAGGCGATAGCTGGGGACGGCCTCTTGCAGGCCGTGATTCGTGCCCCAGGTGTCGAGTTGCAGCCCCTCGCGCACACGCGGTGGG
>SXOW01000386.1 GCA_005778315.1 Acidobacteriota bacterium | reverse complement strand
TAGATGGTTGAGGCCACATCGGAGAGCGTGCCGTCGCCGCCAATCACTACCAGCGCATCCACGCCACTATCCAGCGCCGCCCGCGCCAGCGCCTGCGAAGCCGCCCGCCCCGTCAGCGCCGACCGGCGGCGGCGTGACCCGGACGGACGTGGGGCCGAGCAGTTCTGCCCTGCCGCGGAGATAGGTCACGCCGCGTTGAGTCGACAGTTGGCCCAGCCCGCCGGTCAGGCGACCCACGACCCCCTCCTTCCACCCGCGCAACCGGTCGAGGTCCAGCGCAGGTTCGGCAAAGTCGACACCCCAGGCCCGCGCCTCGCGGGCTTCCGTCAGCACCTTGGCCACGTGAAGCAACGCCTTGGACGGCATGCACCCGCGATACAAGCAGACCCCACCAGGGTCGGGGGCCTCGTCAATCAAGGTGACCTGCATGCCAAGGTCAGCCGCCAGAAACGCGGCCGCGTAGCCACCCGGGCCGCCGCCAATCACGGCGAGATGTGTCGAACTCGTCATTTTATTTGTCCCGTCTGTGCGCGGATGGTCCTACCCGCCAAACCCGTAAGTGTAGCAAGGCCGCTCCTTGCCACGCGCGGGCGTGTCGTTCCATCATGGGGGACATCCCGCCGACGGCGGCGGCACACCCCGGTCGGCGGGACTGTCATGGGAGTGTGGGCATGAACAGGCGCGGAACATCGTTCAACGACCGGATCGGCAGTCTCGCCCTCGCCTGGGTGGCGCTGGTTGGTGTCATGGCGCTCACCGGCGGCACGACAACGAGGGCTCGTCAGGACACCACCATGACTCGATTGTTTGCCCCGGTTGAAATCGGCGCCGACCTGTCGGGCCTCCCCGCCTCTGAGCGGCAAGCCCTCGCCCATATCGTGGACGCTGCCCGCGTCATGGACGGCCTCTTTCTTCAACAGGTGTGGGCCGGCAACCCATCGCTGCTGCTCTCGCTCCTTGGCGACCAAAGCCCGTCCGCGGTGGCCAGGCTCAACTTTTTCCTGCTCAATAAGGGACCGTGGTCGCGCATCGAGAACAACCGGCCGTTCATCCCCGGCACTCCGGACAAGCCTGCGGGCGCCAATTTCTACCCTCCGGACGCCACGCGGGACGAAATCGCGGCGTGGTTTGAACAACTCGAGCCGTCCGCGCGTTCGGAGGCCACGGGATTCTTCACCACGATCCGACGAGGCCTCGATGGCCAGTTCGTCGCGGTGCCGTACAGTCTGGAGTACCAGGGTCCATTGGCGATTGCGGCCCAGCACCTCCGCGCTGGCGCGCGCGCCACCACGCAACCAACACTCAGGCGCTACCTCGAACAGCGAGCGGCGTCGTTCACCTCCAACGACTACTACGAGAGTGATGTCGCGTGGATGGAGCTCGACGCATCGATCGAACCTACCATCGGCCCCTACGAGGTCTACGAAGACGAGTGGTTCAACTACAAAGCCGCCTTCGAGGCGTTTGTCACAGTCCGTGACGCCGGGGCCAGTGCCAGCCTGACCCGCTTCGGTGATCAGTTGCAGGGTCTGGAAGACACGCTCCCGATCGACCCCTCGTTTCGGAATCCGTCACTCGGCGCGCTCGCCCCGATTCGGGTGGTCAACGTGGTGTTCACGGCCGGCGAAGCCAACAGCGGTGTGCAAACAGCGGCGTTCAATCTGCCGAACGACGAACGGGTCGTCCGCGAAAAAGGGTCGAAGCGGGTGATGCTCAAGAACGTGCAGGAGGCCAAGTTCGAGCACGTCCTGGCACCCATTTCACGGGTCGCGCTCCGCGAGAGCGACCAGTCGGAGGTCACGTTCGACGCGTTCTTCACCCATATTCTGATGCACGACCTGATGCATGGGCTGGGCCCGGGCACGATCACGGTGGACGGGGCCGAGACCACCGTCCGCCGGGAACTGCGCGAGACCTACAGCACCATCGAGGAAGCCAAAGCGGACATCTCAGGACTCTGGGCGCTCCATCAACTCATAGACCGCGGCGTGCTGGACACCTCGCTGGCGCGTAGCATGTACACCACGTTCCTGGCCTCGACGTTTCGTTCCATTCGGTTCGGCATCAACGAAGCCCATGGCCGCGGTGTGGCGATCCAGCTCAACGCGTTTCTCGACGCTGGTGCGGTGACCGTCGACGACGACGGACGTTTTTCGGTCGACCACAGCCGCATTCGTGACACCGTTACCGCACTGACGGCAGAATTGATGACACTGCAGGCGCGTGGCGACGTCGAGGCAGCGGAACGGATTCTGGACACTCGCGGCGTCGTCCGCCCGGAAGTACAACGCGTCCTGGATCGACTCGGCAGTGTGCCGACTGACATCCAGCCGCGCTACGTCACCGCGGTCCAGCTCGCCCGACAGACCCGCTGACGGGCGGGCGACTCCTCTTCTCCGTTGCGCGTACCCCTACGCACCCGACTGTCCTGTGGGGCCGGGTCGTTCAGAGTTAGAATGGCTGCCATGTCCCAACCGGAACACCTCGGAGAGTTACGCGCAGCGGTTGCCGCGGGTACGGTGCCACGTCGCACGGTCAAGCTGGAAATGCGTCAGAACTTGATGGGTCTCCTGCGTCGCAACGACAGGTTGCTGCCCGGCATCGTCGGCTACGAAGACTCGGTCCTCCCCCACATCATCAACGCGGTGCTCTCGCAACACAATTTCGTGCTGCTTGGGCTCCGCGGGCAAGCCAAGACCCGAATCTTGCGGGGCCTGACCGCCCTGCTGGATGAGTTTCTGCCGGTGATTCCGGGGTGCCAGATCAATGATGACCCGCTCGCCCCGCTGTGTCGCTCGTGCCGCACGCGGGTGGCCGAGGAGGGTGACGACCTTCCGGTCGCGTGGCTGCCCCGCGAACGCCGCTTCGTCGAGAAGTTGGCGACCCCGGACGTGACTATCGCGGACATGATCGGCGATGTCGATCCCATCAAGGCGGCTCGGGCCGGGCTTGAACTGTCGGACGAACTCACCATGCACTACGGCCTGTTGCCGCGTGCCAACCGCTGCCTGTTCGCGGTCAATGAACTCCCGGACCTCGCCGGCAAGATTCAGGTCGGATTGTTCAACATCCTGCAGGAGGGCGACGTCCAGAT
>SXOW01000385.1 GCA_005778315.1 Acidobacteriota bacterium | reverse complement strand
TCCCGCGTGTTCAGCGGCTCCAAGAGGAGCCGCACCCCAACGGGTCGCGCCGCCGCCGACGCGCGCTTGAGATTGGCAACGAACGTGCTCTCAGCCCGACTGTCGTCCGTCCGGCCGGCCAGGCAGTGGATTTGTCCGCAGCCGGCGGCCACCGCATAGGTCAGTGCACGCGCGACCCCGGCCTCGAACTCCGATTCGTGTCCGGGGACCGCGCCAACGGCCGTCGGCACGTTGAACAGCACCGCGTCCAGGCCGCTCGCGCGAAACGCCTCGGCAATCTGCTCGCTCGTCTGGTCGTAGGGGTTCTGTATTTCCGCGCCCCGGAACCCGATTCGGGCCGCCAACTCGAACCGCTCGAGCATGTCGACCTCACCGAACATCATCGAGAAATTGCCTGCCAGTCTTGGCATGGTGGTCGTAGCTGTCCTCGTTGTGCGCGCTCGCGCGATTATATGACCCCGCTGTCATGGCACCAGGCCCGGAGTTGAGGGCGTGCACAACCGGCGGTATCATCGAGCACCGATGGCGCGCTCCCTCTCGCAGTCCCCCGCCTTTGATGCGGTCCTCCTTATCAGCTTCGGCGGACCGCAGGGCCCTGAGGACATTCGCCCATTCCTGGCCAATGTGCTCCGGGGCCGGCGCGTCTCGCCCGCCCGAGTCGAGGAGGTCGCGCATCATTATGAGCTGTTCGATGGCGTCTCGCCGATCACCGAACTGACACAACGGCAGGCCGCCGGTCTTCGCGGTCGCCTCGAACGAGATGGACCAACACTACCGGTCTACGTGGGGATGCGGAACTGGCACCCCTATCTCGCGGACACGCTGCGAGAGATGCGTCGGGCCGGGGTCCGGCGCGCGGTGGGACTCATTCTGGCCGCGCACCGTTCCTATTCCAGCTGCGAGCAGTACAGACGCAACGTCGTGATCGCCAACCGCGAACTCCAGGACGCTGGCCTTGGCACCGTGGAGGTGACCTACGTGGGAGACTGGCACGACCACGAGGGGTTCGTTGGCGCCTATGCCTCACGGATCCAGGCCGCTCGAGACACGCTCCCGGTGTCGGTGCGGAGCCGGGCCCGCGTCGTGTTCACCGCCCACAGCATCCCGATGAGCATGGCCGAGGGGAGCCGGTATCAGGCGCAGTTGCTCGACTCCGCCGGCCGGATCGCGTCACGGGTTGAGTCGGACGATTGGGCGCTCGTGTTTCAGAGTCGCAGCGGACGTCCCCAGGACCCCTGGCTAGAACCGGACATCTGTGACTATCTGCGGGTCGAGCGCACCCGCGGACTCCATGCCGTCGTGCTCTGCCCGGTCGGCTTTGTCGCGGACCATGTCGAAGTGCTCTATGACCTCGACCACGAGGCGGCCGAAGTCTGCCGGGAACTGGGTATCGAGATGCGGCGTGCGTCCGCCGTGAACGATGACCCGCAATTCCTCGATCTCCTGGCCGATATGGTCCGCCGTACGGTATCCCGCTACCAGGGAGGACGCCCGCTGCCCATCTGTGCTGAAACCGAGCCGACGTCGGCCTAGATAACCAGGAATCGCGCTCGGTTGACGGACCTCACCAGCCCGTCGGGTAAGTGAGTGAGGCAGGGGCGAGGCGGACGCGTGGCGCCCGCCTCGTTCTGGGGTGTGGACTGACTAGCCCGGGACTGCTTCGGTGGCGCAGTGCTTGTCGAACGCAGCCGTGAGTTGTGCCGCGATCGCGCCAGCTTCCTGGTTCTCGATCTGATGACGCTCCATCATGTACACCAGCTTGCCGTCCTTGAGCAGCGCTATGGCTGGGGACGAGGGCGGGTAGCCGGTGAAGTAGCCGCGGGCTCGATGAGTGGCCTCGGTGTCGGCACCGGCAAAGACGCTGGTCACATGGTCCGGCGTGACGCCGTGCTGGAGCGCGAGGGCCACGCCGGGCCGTGCCTTTCCGGCCGCGCAGCCACACACCGAATTCACCACCACCATCGTGGTACCGGGTGTCTCGGTAATCGCTGTATCAACATCCTTCGCCGTCTTCAATTCTCGCACGCCAAAGCGTGTCAACTCTTCCCGCATCGGGGCAATCATGAACTCTGGATACACAAGTGGCTCCTTGTCTGGACAATCGAGACTCCAGCGTACCACAGCGCCCGTATGCACGAAATGGGGAAAGCTTATGTTGATACACGTCGTATCAATCTATATACTCGTACCGGCGCAGGGTTGAAAGGATGGTGCAGGGTGGCGCGGGAGATTCTGTTTATCAGCGTGGCGGCGCGAGTCTTGGGTATGCACCCACAAACATTACGAAAATACGAGCGCCTCGGTTTGGTGCAGCCTACGCGGACCGTCGGGAGTATGCGGGTCTACTCGCGCGAGGAGATCGAGCGATTGCAACTCATCAAGCGTCTCGTCGACGACCTGGGAGTCAACCTGGCCGGCGTGCAGCAGTTGTTGTCGATCGCAGACGTGGTGGAGCGCATGCGCCCCCTATTGAGCGATGAGGCGCTCGATCGGCCAGCAGGCCGGCGCCAATTGGGACGCGAGGTCGAGCACATTACCCGGCTGCTCGGCATGTCATGACATGGGACGCCCGGGCAGGACGACGCCGGCGGCCTTGGGCCGCCTAGAGTTGGCATAGGGACCGCATGGATTTCAAGGACTACTACGAGGCGTTGGGCGTTCAGAAGAGCGCGAGTCAAGCCGATATCAAGCGGGCGTTCCGCAAGTTGGCGAGGCAGCATCATCCGGACGTCAATCCCGGCGACCTCGCAGCCGAGCGGCGCTTCAAAGAGGCGAACGAAGCGACTGAGGTGCTGGGCGACCCGGAGACACGCCGCAAGTACGACGAACTGGGCGCGAATTGGCGCCAATA
>SXOW01000384.1 GCA_005778315.1 Acidobacteriota bacterium | reverse complement strand
GTGTTGTAGCCGCCGACATTGCCCCCTGCGCCGCCGGACCCATCCCCACCAGCGGGTGGCGCTTTCCGGTTGCCATCCCCAGTCTCGAACCCGGCACGTTGCGCATCCCTTCGCACCGCCTCGCGCTCGTCAGAACCGGCCGGCTCCAAGTGGAAGGTCCTGGCCGGGCCGTCTGGATCGGAGGCCACGATGGCCACCTCCTCCGCGGTCAAGGTGAGCCGGTCTCCGAACTCCTGTGGTCGCTGCAACGGCGTCACGGTGGCGGTGTCGTACGATCCCGACAGGTCGGGGCGGCCGGACGGCGTCCGCGGAATGTCCGTTTGGGCCAGCGCAACGGCGGCCGTGGCCAGACCACACACAGCGAAACCGAGGACCGTAGCCAATGTCCGCTTTCGATCAGGCATGACTCCCTCCATCACCCGTATCGGGCCTCGACACGGGTCCACTCAGGCCCCGCCTACACACCGGCGACGGCGCGCAGTTCCCGGAGCCCTCGCTGGAACAGCTCCATGATCCGTCCATCGCTGCGAAACTCGGACAGAATGTTGGCGCGCCGGCTGGTACGAAGATCGCCAATGACAGAACGCAGCGTCGTGGCCATGACACTGCCCTCCTCGCTGCCCGTCTCATCGAACCGCCGCTCGAATTCGCGGAGCGTGGCCTCGAACGACGGCTGATGCCAGCGCTCCACGCCGGCTTCCAGGAGCACGAAGTCATTCAGCGCAGCGGCGAAGGAGGACTCGGGCGGCCGGTGCCAAAAGGAGACGTCCTCACCAAACTCCGCGACATACTCCGGCAGATACACGTTCGCGCGCGCAGGTACTTGTCTGACGAGCGCCGGATTGAATCGCTGGAGCTCGCCGATCGACAGCCCCGTTTTCTGTCTCAACTCACTCAGCGGCAGCGCCCGCGCCGTCCGCATGGCAAAGATGGGCGTCTGCGCGGTGCCGCGACTGAGCTCCTGCACGTTGGCGGTATTGCCAAACACCATCTCTGCATACCGGAACGAGCGCGGCCCATACGTCCGAAACAGGTCCTTGTACCGTTGCAATGAGATAGTGCGCAGAGCCCGCGCAAACTCTGACCCCATCAAGTACTGCTCGCGGGTATCAGCGCCGCCGAGCCGTTCCCCGTTGATGAGGGTGCGCCCGACATTCACGCCGCCAGCGTGGTGTTCTGACAGCGCGGGAATGAAGCTGCCATACATCGTGGCCAGGATGCTGAGGTAGGCGGCACAGTACGGCGCCTGCGTGGTCTGGTTGTAGACCTCGAGCACATTCGGCGCCAGTCGGTCCAGATGGTTCCAGTTCCGGCGAAGAAACTGACAGAATCCGCGGGCATCCGCGCCAGACCTCGCGCGCCCATTGAGCCCCGACTCGACCACGGCCTGAGCCAGCCCGATCTCAGCTGGTACCCCGAACCGCTCGTAGATCTGCCCCCACTGGTCGAGAAATCCGCCGTAGCGGACGGCATTCGGGGATAAGAACCATCCTCGCGTCGGGTTGTGGACCACCTGGCCCACCAGCGGCGCGAGCAGCGCCTCCACCTGATCGCGGCGACGACTCAGCTGGGACTGCAGTTGTACCCCATCCAGCGAATCCGCCAGCGTCGCGTCTTCCCAGACCCCTTCCCTGGCCCAGTTCCCATCGGTCGGAAAGGTAGCAAGCAGTCGGCCGTCTTCAGCGCTGCCAAAGATGATGTTGCCGTCGGGAATGGCGAAGATGTGGCGCCAGAAGTGATGGGCGGGCCGAAAGCGCTGGACCGCCGCGACATCGGCCAGGTACCTGGCGTGGATCCGTTCCTGCGCCGGGAGCAGCGCCGACCGGGGCGGCGCCTCCACCGCGGGTAGTGGATCCTGCGCCTGGGCATGCGCGACCCCAGCAGGCCGGGACGCAGGAAGCGACGTCAGCGCGAACGCCAGAGCCGGTACTAGCCCGGTCAGGACTGCCAGGTTTCTCATAGGCATCAGGGTGAGGTGACGCATCAAGTCCGCCCCGGTGAAAAAGTCGTCTGAGCGGCCATTGTAAACCAACCATACGCCAGATGTTGGGTTTGATTGGAGGCGGCACCGACGAGTCGACGGTGCCGCCACTATACTGTCCGGATGGGGAGCCACCCTCGGCTGGCCGTCCAGACAGCCCAACCCCGCTGGTCCCATCGCGACCCGGTCGAGGGCGAACCCCCGTTTCCGCCAGGGTCGCCGGACCGCGCCGCCTGGGACGCGGCGACCAGGATCGCCCGCGATCGACTGCGCGACATGGACGCGGGGATCGCCCGCGCCGCGCGCGTCACGCTCGATCCGGTGGTCTACCGGACCCAGCTGTTCGATCTGGCCGTAGGACGCTTCACCATCTGGACGGCCCGAGGCTTGGCGGCCATTTCAACCGAGCAGGCGTGTCGTGACTACATGCGGTGGGTCGGCCGCTACGTGGAGCACTGGCTCACCTACGTGGCCGAGACCTGCCCCACTGTGGCTGGCGTCGAGGAACTGGGGCGCCGGTTGCGCGCATTGGCAGCACAACGATGCCACGAGGCTCGTCGCGGCCTGGGTCACGCAGCAACGTCTGCCGAGCCCTGAGAGATCGCGGCCAGCCATGATTCGCGGTGGTCGATCGCCTACCCGAGCGGCAGACACCTTCCGGGACGCGGAGGAGTTCCCTATAATGCCGTTCGACGAAGTTCTCGCACCGGTCCCCGTGGTCGACAACGAAGACGTCGCGGAGGCCGTCAACTATTTGAGAGGGAGACAGGCATGAAAAGAGCGATACTCGCTGCCGCCATCATCGGCTTTGCGTGTACCGGGACCGCGCAGGCCCAGCAACCGGGGCCACCCCCGTGTGGCCCGCAGGGGCAACTACCGGCCGAATTCTCGAAGAACGTGGCGCCGAACGCACGCTGTTTCGAGATCCGCATGTACACCGCGAACACCGAACGGGGCGGTGACATCAACACGCTCCATCAGCGCTTCCGCGAGGAAGAGGTCGCCATTTTCGAGAAGCACGGGGCCGAAGTCGTCGCCGTCTGGCAACGGCTCGACAACCCCAACACCCTGGTCTGGATGCTCGCGTATCGAGATCTGGCACACCGCCAGGACGTCTGGGCGAAGTTCGCGGCCGACCCGGCCTGGGCGGCGCTCCGCACCAAATACGAGGTGCCGATCAGCGCCGAGGTGTATTGGATGAGCCCGACCGACTACTCGCACCTCAAGTAACAGTGAGAGAGCGTCGCGGCCTTCGAGGCGCGACGCTCTTTTTTTTGATCGCAGCCATCGCAGGATGCGCCGCGATCCGCTGTAACGCACGCCCGAGCAGCGTCTTACCCGGCTCCATGCGTGGCCACGTGGACGCACCCGACGGATGTGGCAGCGGAATCAGGTCGACCTCACGTGCCGCACGTCGGATCCGCTGCTGCCTCCCAATCACGTCGGCAAGCGACTGACAGGGCAGGAACTGCTCGATCGCGAGTTTGCCGACAGGAATGATGAGTTCCGGCTCGAGCAGGTTGCATTCCGCGTCGAGCCAGGCGGCGCAATTGGCAATTTCCTCTCGCGAAGGCACCCGGTCTCCGCCGGTCGCCTTCTTCCCCGGAAAACAGCGACAGACAGCGGCCATGTAGATGGACGCGCGGAACGACGCCTCGCTCATCCCGCAACTCTCCTCGAACCAGCGAAACAGGGTCCGACCTGCGGTCCAGGCGAACGGCCGCCCCAACGTCGGCTCCTTATCTCCTGGCGCCTGCCCTACGAGCAGGATCTTGCTCATCACCGCACCGCCGCTCACGGCCGGTCGGTGCATCTGCGGGCAGGTCGTGCACCGGCGAAGCGCGCGCACATGCGCGTCGAGCCTGACCTGCGCCGTCGAACCTTGCGACATCTGCCTCTATCTGTATCAGATCACCCCTCCATGCACCGGGGCGACCTGGCAGTCGGCGCCTGTCCAGATCTGAGCCTAAGGTCCCATAGACACGTGCGCCAGCGCGGCGTATTCTGCTCACAATACTGGGTCCAGGCCACGACGTAGCTTGAACAACAGAGGGGTTTCGATGAGATCGCATCCTGTCCACCATCTGACGTCTGCGGTGTGCGCGGCACTCTGCGTGGGACTGATCCTCGCAGTGCCTGGCACGGGCACCGCGGGGCAGAGCGAGCCGGCCGACCACGACGAGGTGACCTTCACCAAGGACATCGCGCCAATCCTGCAGCGGAGCTGCCAGCACTGTCACCAGCCGGACTCCGTGGCGCCGATGTCGCTCATCACCTACGAGGACGCGCGGCCATGGGCCCGCGCGATGAAGATGCGAACTGGGATGGGTCCAGTGGCAGGTGTCATGCCACCTTGGTATGTCGAGAGGAACATCGGTATCCAGGAATATCAGTTTGATCCGTCCCTGAGCCCCGAGGAAATCGCCAAGATGGCGGCGTGGGCCGACAACGGCGCCCCCCGCGGCAATCCGGCGGACATGCCGCCATTGAAGCCGGTCGGTGGCGCCGGACTCTGGACAGCCGGCGAGCCCGATCTCATCACGGTGACCGAAGACTTGATCATGGCGGGCGACGCTCCCGACTGGTGGGGCGAAATCACCCCGGTGAGCGTCGGCATCCCAAACGACCGGTATGTCGCGTCGGTGGAGATCCGAGAAGTCAACGACGTCCTGGATACCGAAGACTCGCGTGAAACGGTGGGAGGACGATTCGTCTTCCACCACATGATTTGGAGCACCCAGGTCGTTGGCGACGATGGTCGCCCATCGGCGGCGTCGTTCTGGCCGGTCCACGAGGTCGGACGGAACGCCGACGTCTTCGACCCCGATGGTTCGCCGCTGCTGCACGCCAACAGCAAGGTGGTCTCCGATTCGGTGCACCTGCACTCCAACGGCAAGGACACCAGGTCGCACCTGGAAATTGGATGGCGCTTCCAACCTGAGGGCTACGAGCCGAAGTTCCGGTGGTCGCTTCGTCCACTCGGGAACGCCGTAGATATCGACATCCGGCCGAACGAGAAGAACCAGGAACTCCACGCGTACTATGTCCTCCCGGAAAACACGAAGATCACGACGTTCGAGCCGCATCTGCACGCCCCCGGCGCGCGGATGTGCCTGGAAGCGATCTGGGGCATCAACGTCGAGACCCTGACCTGCGCTGGATACGACCACAACTGGGTGCGTGGCTACCAGTACGAGCACGGGTACGAGCCGCTGTTGCCCAAAGGCACCATCCTCCACATCATCGGAGAAATGGACAACACCGAAGCCAACAAGAACATCCCCGACCCGCGTAACTGGCAGGGATCGGGCAACCGGTCCGTCTCGAACATGTTCATCGACCTGGGCAATGGCGTGTCGATGTCCGACGAGCAGTTCCAGGCGGCCATGCAGGAACGACGCGAGATGCACAACATCGGCCGAAACGACCACGTCATCGGATGCCCGCTGTGCCAGGTCATTCCTGAGGAGCTGACCGCCGAGGCCAGAATCGCGGCAGCCGACAAGAAGCTGAAAGCGGCTCAGACCGCCCTCGAAGCGGCAGAGGCGGCGGCCGCGGCGGCCCGGGCGGAGGCCGCGGCGCAGGCTCAGGGTGGCCAACAGCAATGAGAGGCACGAGCCGGCACCGGACCGTCTCGGCGGCGCGTGCGGCGATGGTTGGCATGGTTGCCATGGCAGCACTCGGGCTCGTCCCGGCTGACGCCGGGGCGCAGCTGAGCTACCGCTCGGGGCAACCGGTCTCGACCGCCTTCGAAGGATGGGAGGAAGAGGCCGACGGCGCTCGCTACTTCCTGTTCGGGTACATGAACGCGAACTGGGAGCAGGAGCCGAACATCCCGGTCGGCCCGAACAACTACTTCGTTCTGGGCGAGCCGGGAACCGGAGGCGCCGACCCGACCGCCTTCGATGCCTCGGTTGCCGACCAGGGCCAACCGACGCGTTTCCTCCCGCGCCGCAACCGATTCGTATTCAAGGTACCGGTACCCGAGGGATTCAGAGAAAAGGACGAGGTCATTTGGACGCTGACCGCGAACGGCACCACCGTCAGTGCCTACGCCTCGCTCCGGCTTGACTACCGGGTCGACAGCCTGATCAAAGCGTCGGAACAGGGAGCGATCGGCGCCGGCACCACGAACCCGACCCTCCGTGCGAATGTCGCGCCGACGCTGAGCGTC
>SXOW01000383.1 GCA_005778315.1 Acidobacteriota bacterium | reverse complement strand
TCGGGCTCGTTCGGACCGACCACGGCGGGCCGGATGGACTCCTATGTCGACCTGTTCCAGAGTCACGGGGGGAGCATGGTCATGCTGGCCAAGGGCAACCGGTCGAAGCAAGTGACCGACGCCTGCGGCAAGCACGGTGGCTTCTATCTGGGGTCGATCGGGGGACCCGCGGCCCGGCTGGCCGACCACAGCATCAAGCACGTCGAGGTGCTCGAGTACCCGGAACTTGGCATGGAGGCGATTTGGAAAATCGAGGTGGAGGACTTTCCCGCCTTCATCATCGTGGATGACAAGGGGAACGACTTTTTTGCAGCGCTGATGCAGACACGACCGGTGTCGTTTGTCCGGCCCTCGTAGTAACCAACGGGCGTGACACTCCCGATAGACATGGGATGGGTCCACGACCGTCCAGATCGGCGGAAGCGGCACCAATTCACACTCGTCTCACACACGTCAACAACGTCATTGGAGGAGAAAACGCTATGCGTCTTAGGTACATCGGTATCGCCATCGCTACGCTGGCCTTGAGCGCCAGCCTCGCAACAGCCCAGGGTCGTCCGCTGAGCCCACGGGGCCAGGCCTCGACCCAGGTCGGAGGAAGCTACAACGCGGAAGGCGTGTACTCGGGGGGCAAGTGGATCGACATCGATTATGGTCGCCCGATTCTGCGAGGACGGACCGACATGTTCGGCGAGGGCGCCAACTACGCCACCAAGATCTACGCCGGTGCGCCGATCTGGCGGGTTGGCGCTGATGTCACGACCCGCATCAAAACTGAGGCGACGCTAGTGTTCGACGGCAAGACGCTGCCACCCGGTGAGTACAGCATGTTTGCCGACCTGGCGAACCCGAAGGCGTGGACTCTGGTGTTCTCCAACCTCGGGGCCAAGGACACCTTCAGGCAGGAGAAAGCGAACGCCGTCTGGGGCGGCTATGGCTACACGGACGCTCTCGACGTATTGCGCGCCACGATGACGGTCTCGGAGCACCCGGTCAGCGCGGACCAGCTCATTGTGGCCTTCACCGACATGACCCAGCAGGGCGGCAACCTGACCATCTGGTTCTCGGACCAGATTGCGACCATCCCGTTCACCGCTCGCTAACGGCGGCAACACCACAATCACGCCAGCGGCACGGCCCCTGCGAGGGCCCGTGTCGCTGCGTGTGTGCTTCTGGTGGCTGTTCGACCCCAGTGGCCAGGCTACGGTCTTTTGCAGTGATCGGCCGGCCCCGCGAGGATACCAAGGCGATGTCAAACGACGCCCACGCACGACCATCTGGCCACGCGCCGGAAGCGCTCTACGACCTGACCGTGCCAACCCCGACACATGCCGAGCGGGCCCGGACACTCGTCTCTCGTATCAAGACGGGCGCGCTGTGCACGCTGGCGACCGAGCCGGAGGGCTATCCCTACGGATCCTTCGTGACCGTGGCGTTCGACGAGGGGAACCCTGTCTTCCTCGTCAGCACCATGGCTGAACACACGCGGAATCTACAGGGAGACCACCGGGCGTCGCTGCTGGTCGCGGAAACGGGCTCGGAGGACCCGCTGGCCAATGGCCGGGTGACGCTGCTCGGGCCGTGCGTGCGCGTGGACGGCGATGACCGAAGCGCCAGGGCCACGTTTCTGTCGACCCATCCGAACGCGGCCTACTATGTCGACTTCGGTGACTTCGCGTTCTGGCGGCTCAGTGTCGAGTCAATCCGCTACATCGGTGGGTATGGGCGCATGTCCTGGATCGAGGCGACGGATTGGCACGCGGCTGAGCCTGATCCGCTGGCCGACGCGGCGGCCGGCATCATCGCCCACATGAATGACGACCATGCGGACGCACTGCCGCTGTACTGCCGGGCGTTTTCGCGCGCCACTGACGTCACCGAAGCCAGCATGACTGGCGTCGACCGGTACGGTCTAGAGATGTCGGTGGTCACGGCCGAGGGTCCGCGACCGGTCCGGGTGGCGTTTGGGGAGCCGGTGACGACCCCGGAGCAGGTCCGCACCGTCCTCGTCGCCATGCTGAAGACGGCTCGCACCCGGCTGAGCGCGTAGAGGTCGGACCCCTCCACCGGGTGGAGAAGGGGACCCGACACGTCACAGCACCCTGCCCCACGGCACAGCTCGCGCCGCGCGGCTCGTATCCCGCTTCTCCCTGTGTCAGGGAACCATCAGGTGGGCTTCGGTCGTACCAGCCGCCATGATGTACGCGCCACCCGCGTCGCGGGTTTCCGGGAAACCAGTCTCGGCTCCGGTCGCGCCCGGCATGGAGATCGTCGTGTGAATGCCGGCACTCATCTGGTCCGGGCCGTTCATCGTCCGGAACCACGAGCCGTATTCCACCTTCTCCCGCGTGCCGTTCGTCGCAGCGGCCTCCACCAGCGCCTGCTCACTGGCGGCGTCAGTGCTCTGGGCATGGAAGCGCCGGTTCTGCGCGACCCTCGCCAGGTTCGCCTTGCTCGTGCACTGCACCGCGAACGCCGGCCGATCTCGCTCGTCCATCCGGCTGTAGCACACAATCTGGTTGGTACCTTCCTTGATGGTCGTGTAGGTGTGGTCTGCCGCCCACTTGACCACGGTGGCATCGGCCGCGGCGCGCCGCGGTGCTGCGGCCAGCGCCTGCTCAATGAGCTGAGCGTCCGATTGTGCGTGGGCGCCGGTCGCGAATGCGGCGAGACCCACAGCAAGGAGTACGATGCGCTTCATAGCATTACCTCTGTTGTGAACCGATGTGAACGCACTGACGCGAGCCGCGTGAGACACCTCCGCGCGGATCAGCGTCTGAACGAATCCTCTCAATAATACGACGGGCCCCCCCGATACGCTTACCCAAAATGCCGGTGTCGGGCGCGTCGTCTCGAAACCGGTGGGGTACCACTGGGGTAGATGACAGCGCGACGGCGCGGGTTTCCGGGACCTGAGACACAATTGCACGCATGCTGAGTCGACCGCGGGCCGGGCGGATGACCCGGTGGCACACTTCGATGCTGCTGTGCGGCCTGGTGATGACGCTCGGATGCGAGGGTGGCGCGAGGGTGGAGCGTGGGGTCGACGCCCTGCCGCGCACGTCGACGGGCTACCCCGATGGTCCGATCACCATCATCGCGCCGGCGAACCCAGGCGGGGGGTGGGATCAGACCGCGCGCCAGGTGCAACAAGTCCTGACGGAGGTGGGCGTCCTCGGCGTGCCGGTCGAGGTGGTGAACCGGGGAGGCGCTGGCGGCACCATCGGGTTGGCGGATCTCGTCACTCGGTATCG
>SXOW01000382.1 GCA_005778315.1 Acidobacteriota bacterium | reverse complement strand
TGCCGATGGAGACGGACACGCTGTTCCGAATCGCGTCGATGACAAAAGCGGTGACCAGTGTCGCCGCCATGCAGCTGTATGAGTCCGGGGCGCTCATGCTGAGTGACCCTGTCTCGCGGTATCTGCCGGCGTTCGCCGATATGCGTGTCCTCACGCCGTCACCGGATGGCGGCGAGGCGACCCTCGAACCACTGCGACGCCCGATCACGATTCGGCATCTGCTGACCCACACCTCTGGACTCAGTTACCGATTCTTGTCCCCCCCGTCCCTGGCGGCTCGGTATATCGATGCGAACATCACGGATGGGTTGAGCCAGGCGGAGGGCACCATCGGGGAGATGGTCGACCGGTTGGCGGCGCTGCCGCTGTTGCACCAACCTGGCGAACGCTTCACCTACAGCCTGGGGGTCGACGTGCTGGGGCGGGTCATCGAGGTCGTGACTGGCCGAACGCTCGCCGAGTACATGACCTCCGAGATTTTTGCCCCGCTGGGGATGGTGGACACGGCGTTCTACAGGGACCCGTTGGAGGCGGACCGGTTCGCGTCGCTGTATTCGCCCCGTGGTGACGGCCTCACGAAGGTGACGGAGACCCCGGTCGTGAGTTCCGACCAGCGCACCGTGTACTCCGCTGGATACCCCTATGGTGAGTCACAGCACTATTTTTCGGGTGGCGCGGGACTGAGCTCGACCATCTCAGACTACGCGCGTTTCCTGCTGGCGCTCCTGAACGGTGGCGAACTGGAGGGGACACGTATCCTCGGCCGTCGTACGGTCCAGTTGATGACCCGCGATCATCTGGTGGGACTCGGGGTGCCACCAGGTGGCCAGCCGTTCGGACTCGGCTTCGCGATCTCGGACGATCCCGGCGTGACGGGTGGGCCCAGGTCCAAGGGCGCGTTCGGCTGGCTTGGGTTCTTCAACACCGTCTACTGGGTCGACCCCGAAGAGCAGCTGGTGGCCATCATCATGACCCAGCTGTACCCCAACGATCAGTCGCAGTTGACGGACAAGTTCGAGGTGGCCGTCTACAGCGCCATCCTCGACTAGGACGGTTTCCTGGCGATGCGTCCGTCTGGCGGCGTTGCGGCGTCGGTCGCAACCGCGGCGGGCCTTCCGGCCCCCGTCTACTGAATGGCGATCAGCTCGACGTCGAAGACCAGATCCGAGTTTGCTGGGATGCCGGGGAGGGATCGGGTTCCGTAGCCGAGCCTGGCCGGAATCCAGAACCGGCGTTTTTCCCCAACGACCATGAGTTGCACGCCCTCTCCCCAGCCGGCAATGACGCGATCGAGCGGGAACCGGAGCGGCTCGCCCCGTTCGACCGAGCTGTCGAACGAGCTGCCATCCGTCAGCCACCCGGTGTAGTGGACGACGACCGGATCCGTTGGGCCAGGGTGTGTCGTGCCCGTCCCAGGTTCGAGCAACTTGTGCGAGAGTCCTGACGCGGTGGTCACCGCGTCGGCCGGAGGGGACGCCACGTCGGCCGGGGGCGCCTGCGCCGCCGCGGCCGCCGCGAAACCGATGACGAACATGGTGGTGAGCACCAGTTCGGGAGCCGTCGAACGAATCAATGTCATCATGAGCGGGATCTTATACTAGGAAGAATCGCGCTATGGACTGCGTGGACGCGTGAGATGACCCGAATGAAAGCGAAGAGACAGCGGCGTGGGATCGCGATCGTCTCGTGCCTGCTGGCCCTCGCGCCACTGGGCGGGACGGCGCAGGAGCCGGCCGATGCCGACCGATTCTGGCCCCAGTGGCGGGGACCCGAGGCGACCGGTGTCGCGCCCTATGGCGACCCTCCGACGTCGTGGAGCGAGTCGTCCAACATCCGCTGGAAAGTCGCCATTCCGGGGCTCGGGTCGGCGACACCCGTCATCTGGGGCGATCGCGTGTTCGTGTTGACGGCCGTCCCCGTGGGAGACGAAGTCGCGTCGACGGACGGCCTGTTCACGCGTCTCCGCCAACGGGTGATGGGCGCCACCGGGGTGTCTCGCGCACAGCAGTTCGTGGTCGTCGCGCTGGACCGACGCGACGGGTCCGTGGTCTGGGAACGCGTGACCCACGAGGACGTGCCCCACGAGGGTCGACACCAGACCGGAACCTGGGCCTCGCCCTCTGCCGTGACCGATGGCGAGGTGGTGTGCGCATTCTTCGGTTCTCGCGGCCTGTATTGCTACGACCTTGACGGACGGGCGCTGTGGGATACCGACCTGGGTGACATGCGTATTCGGATGGGGTTCGGTGAGGGCGCGTCGCCTGTGCTGTACAAGGATGCGCTGATCGTGCCCTGGGACCATGAGGGTGATTCCTTTATTGCCGCGTTCGACAAACATACCGGTCGGGAGCGGTGGCGGACGCCGCGAGACGAAATGACCTCGTGGACCACCCCGTTGATCGTCGAACTCGACGGGGGCGCACAGGTCATCACCAGTGCGACCGGCGCGGTGCGGGCCTACGACGCGGCGACCGGAGTTCTGGTGTGGGAGGACGAGGGGGTGACCCTCAACGCGATACCGTCTCCGGTGTCTGGTGATGGCCTGGTCTTTGTGACGAGCGGCTTTCGCGGGAACCGCTTGGCCGCGATTGACCTGGCGTCGGCGCGTGGTGACATCAGAGGCACGGACTCGGTACGCTGGTCGACGGACCGTGATACGCCGTATGTGCCGTCGCCCGTGCTGCACGACGGCCGCCTGTACATGTTGAAGAGCAACAGCGGCATCTTGACCAGTCTCGATGCGGCCACAGGTCGGCTGCATTACGGCCCCGCGCGGCTGGACGGCATCCGCAGCGTCTATGCGTCACCGGTGGTGGCGGACGATCGGCTGTATGTCACGAGCCGCGAGGGGACGACGGTCGTGCTTCGGACCGGGCCGACGCTGGAAATTCTCGCCACCAACACCTTGGACGACGAGTTCGACGCATCGCCCGCTGTGGTCGATGGTGAACTCTATCTCCGAGGGGCCAACGCACTCTATTGCATCGCGGAGGACTGATCCCTGGCTTGGACGGTCCGACGGCTCCAGATTCGAGGGCAGCAGGTTACGCGTGAGGATTACCTACATTACGGCGGGTGCCGGAGGGATGTACTGCGGGAGTTGTCTCCGTGACAACGCACTGGCGACCGCCCTGAGCCGCCGCGGCCACGACGTCATGCTGTTGCCGCTGTATACGCCCACACGGACCGACGAAGTCAACGTCAGCCAGTCGAGGGTGTTCTTTGGCGGAATCAGCGTGTTTCTCGAGCAGTACGTCTCGCTGTTTCGCAAGACGCCCTGGCTGCTCGACCGGCTCTGGGAGTCGCCCTGGTTGCTGCGCGCTGTGGCCAGCCGTGCGGTGCAGACCAGCCCCACCCAGCTGGGCGCCCTGACCGTGTCGGTGCTGGAAGGGGCGCATGGGCATCAGAGAAAAGAACTCGACAAGCTGGTCAGGTGGCTCACGGACCAGCCCCGTCCGGACGTGATCGACATCTCGAATTCGTTGCTCGTCTCTATTGCTGGTCCCCTCAGGGCGGCCTTGGGATGTCCCGTCAACTGCACCATGCAGGGCGAAGACATTTTCATTGACGGGCTCCTCGAGCCGTATCGTTCGCGCGCCAAGGCGTTGATTCGCTCGCATGTGGCGCACGTGGACTCGTTCGTCGCGGTCAGTGACTACTACGCCGGTCACATGAGCCGCTACCTGGGTATTCCGGGCGCCAAGATGCGCGTCGTCCCCCTTGGCGTGAACCCTGACCGGTTCGTGCCAGCGCCGCCCGACTCATCAATCTCCACCCCGATCACCGTCGGCTATCTGGGACGGATTGCTCCCGAGAAGGGGATACACCTCCTGGTCGAGGCCTACCGGAACCTGCGCGCGCGCGGGGCACTGACAGACGTGCGGCTGGAGTTCGCCGGTTACCTCGGGGCTGAGCACGTCGCGTACTGGCAGGCGATTGACCGGGACGTGAAGGCATGGGGACTGGACCGCCACATCCACTACCGCGGCGAGCTCGACCTGGACGCGAAGATCAGGTTTCTCCAATCGCTCGACCTGTTCGTGGTGCCGGCCACCTACGACGATCCCAAAGGGATGTCGTTGATCGAGGCGATGGCGTGCGGCGTTCCGGTCGTGGCGCCGCGCCGTGGCTCGTATACCGAACTGTTGGAACGGACAGGCGGTGGGGTGTTGGTCGCGCCCGAGGACCCCGCGGAGCTGGAACAGGTCCTGTCGGATCTCGTCGGCGACCCTGGCCGGGTCCAGACCTTGGGGACGCGCGCGCGAGCCGGAATCCGGGATCGGTATACGACCGACGCGATGACCTCCGCGGCGCTGGATGTCTACGGACGGTTGGTGGGCCAACCGAATGCCAGCGTACCTGGGCGCCACGCGTAGAGCAGCAGGGCGACGAGGGTGAGTCCGAACCAGCGTTGGGGGCCCCCAACGAAGATCACCGCCCCGTTGACAATCATGAAGAGCCAGAAGACTCGGACCGTCAGTTCGAGGGAGGTCGGGCGTGCAGCAACACTCACGCCGTGTCGGTGCCACCACCACGCCTCGACCAGCCACAACACGCCAAAGAGGTAGTTCAGATAGAGGCCGCTCCCGGTCTCTATCCCGGTCGCGGCCGCGGTCTGCGCCGCCGTGTGGGCCAAAGCAACCGCGTGACTCCAGCCGTAGTGAGACTGGAACGCCAGCGCGATGTGTCCGACGAAGGCCACCCAGCCAGTCCAGAACAGCCGCAGGCCGATGACCGCGGTCGCCGCTGAGCCCCTGCGCGCGACCTGCGCGGCGACGAACAGCGTGAGGGCCAGCCAGATACTGGCTCGTGTCAGGAAGTCGTCCATGGCCGTTGAGGGAGCAGCGCCGCTACCAATCTACCCGCCCGCAGACGGATGCTTGCCGATCTATACTCTGAAATCGTTCGCCCTCGAGCCACGCCCATGTCCAGACACCTGGTTGTTTCGTTTCTCGCCGCCGGCGTCCTCGCGACCGTGGCCTGTTCCGACTCGCCTGCCGGCGCTGGTGACCCGACTCCAGCGGCGGGCGCCGTTGCGGCTGCGCCTCAAGAGGTGCGGTTGTATGTCTTTGACTGCGGGCATCTCGGTATCCCGGATCCGGGTCGTTTCTCCCTCATGCCGCAAGAGGTAGCGAGGCTCGAGCTGTCGGTGCCGTGTTTCCTGGTCGCGCATCCCAACGGAACGTTGCTGTGGGACGCGGGGCTGTCGGACGCCCTCGCGGAGGGGTCTC
>SXOW01000381.1 GCA_005778315.1 Acidobacteriota bacterium | reverse complement strand
GCACACAGTCCAGTCGACCTGGATGGACTCGATATTGTCAACCAGGAGTCTAGCGAGTGCAACCTGCCGCAGGTCAGCGTACCCGGTGGACGGTGGCGACGGACTCACTCGAGGCAACGGCGCCAGACAGCGACAGACCTCTGCGATGCCTGACCATGACGCGACCTCCTGCATCGCAGACACCGCCGCCGCGCCCGTCGTGGTCCCCAGCGTCAGTCGCGCCGCGGTCACCTGGCTCGCACGGAGCACCGCCACCGTGGCGTCGGGATCCCGCAGTCCAACCGCCGACATCTCCGCGATCTCCCCCACCCCGGCCTCGCGCAGGGCCGCGAGCAGCGCACCCAGCCGCGACGGGTCGTGTCCGGACAGGTCGTCCAGGTCGGCAAACGTAAACCCCGTCACCGGAACGCCGTCGGCGCGGAGCACGGCGGCTCGGACTGCGGCGACCGCGGCGCGGTCGCTCGTCGGACACCCCGTCACGCGAAGCTCGCCGGTCTGTGCGGGCAGCGGCGCGTCCGATGGAGCCTCACCGAGCGGGGCCTCCACCACCTGCACGAAGGTCACCCGATCGCCATGACGACGCCGACGCCGCGCATCTGCCGCCATGCCAAGGGCGATCAAGTTCGGCGACTCGATCACCCGCGCCCAGTCCGCCGAGTCCAGTGCGGCGCCGTCGGCCACTTTCTGCACGACCTCCTGGAGCGTCGTGGTCTCTCCGTCACTCATGACTCATGCCGTCCCCATGGCCTGCGCCACCCGCTCCGCCAAGGCCAGAGCCCGGCGCCCCGCGACACCGTCCACCAACGGCCGCCGTCCGCCGGAGACCGCCGCCACAAAATCGGCGAGCTCGAGCGCCAGGGGCTCTCCCCGCGGCACATCGAGCTTGCCCCCTTCGATGGTCGGCACCGACCCGGAGCCACGGGTGACACGCCACGCCTCAACCTCCTGCTCCGCGCAGTCCACCGAAATATAGGCGTCCTGCTGAAAGAAGCGGAGTTTGCGGATCTGCTCCCGGCTGATCCGGCTCGCGGTCAAGTTGGCGATGCACCCGGTCTCGAACCGCAATCGTGCATTCGCGATGTCGGCACGGTCGGTAAGTACGGGCACACCGACCGCCTCCACCGACACGACATCGCTCCCGACTGCGGTCAGGATGATGTCGAGATCGTGAATCATCAGATCAAACACCACGTCGATGTCGAGACTTCGCCCCGGAAACGCGCCAATCCGGTGCACTTCAATAAATCGCGGTGACCGCACCAGGGGCAGGGCCACCGCCACGGCGGGGTTGAAGCGCTCGGCGTGGCCTACCGCCAGGACCGCGCCGCTCGCGGCAGCCGCGGCAATCAGCTCGTCCGCCTCCGCCACCGACCGGGCGATTGGCTTCTCGACAAGCACCGAGATGCCACGCTCCAGCAGAGGCAACGCCACCGCATGGTGCACGGCGGTCGGCACGGCCAGCGTCACGGCGTCGACCTGGCCGTCGAGGGACATGACATCGCACGCAAATCCGGTGCCTACCGCCTCGGCGGTGGCCTTCGCCCGGGCCGGGTCAATGTCCACCACCGCGGTCAGGTCCACGCCCGAGAGCGCCGCCAGCACACGCGCGTGGTGCCGGCCGAAATGCCCAGCCCCGACCACCGCCACACGCGGCGACCCGCCTCCTGACACGGTCATGACGGCAGTACCTCCCGACCGACAATCGTGAGCCCCCGGGCATCCGCCTCCGCGTACAGCTGATCCCCGTCCAAGACCAGGGTCCGACCCGCGTCGATTGACAGCACCGTGGCGCCGGCCTCCACCATGGCCGCCAGCGTGGGCAAGCCCACGACCGGTACGTCAAAACGCATGTCCTGGTCCGGCTTCGCGACCTTGACGACGCAGGTCCCTGGCCCGGCGAGCGTGCCGGCGCGCACAATGACCGCGTCTGTGCCTTCCATGGCCTCCACCGCGACGACCGCTGTGTCCTTGACCACGATGGTCTGCCCCACATCGAGGCCGGCAATCGTGTCCGCCATCCGATAACCAAACTCGAGATCTGCCTGCTCGCGCTCCGTCAGTTGGCGACGAGTGGCCACGCCGGGCCGCGCCAGCAGCGGTTGCAGGAAGGTCGTCGAGTTCTCCAGTTCAATCCCGTGATCAGACAAGACATCCGCCACCGCCGAGATCAGGGCATCGGTATTCTGCGTCTTCACGCGACTCAACATCTTCAGCGCCGTCAGATCGGGGATGATGCCGCTGAACAGTTTGGTGTGTTTGACCTGCCCAGCCATGACGGCTCGCGTCACGCCAGCCTCGCGCAGGATGGCGATGCAGCGCCCCAACTGCCCAAGCGACACCCAATGAAAAGCGGCGGGCGGGTCACCGGCCGCCGCTGTTTCCAAGCTGGGACTCGTTTCGTCCTTGATGGCGACGATGGTCACGGCGTGGCCAAGCCTCCGAGCGCCTTCCAGCGCCAGGAACGGAAAACGGCCGTTCCCCGCAATCAGTCCCAGAGGTAGGTCAGTCATGAACGCGCTCAGCCGCGTCGCGCCGGGGCCAGGCGCCTAGTCGTCCACGGCGACCAGTTCCAGCCGTTTGGCCGGCCGTCGCAGATTGACGCCGCGCGGCGACGAACGGATGAAGTCCACCAGGTAGGTGACCTCCGCCGACGTCAGTGTCTCGTCCCGCTCAATCTCATGCAGGGCCTGGGTGGTGTTCAACTTCGACTGCAGCAGATACCGGAACGCTCTATCGAGTTCAGCGATGGTCGCCGCCGCCATCCCCTGACGCTCCAACCCGATGATGTTCAGGTCATACACGCGCGCGCGGTTGCCGACGGTGCGAACGAAGGGTAACGCATCCAACGTGATCACAGAAAACCCGCCAATGAAGGCCTGGCGCCCGACCCGGCAGAATTGATGCACGGCGGAGAACGCCCCGATGTTGGCCTGATCCTCGACCGAGACGTGGCCGCTGAGGGTGGCCGCGTTCCCGAAGATGGTCTTGTTCCCGACGACGCAGTCATGCGCCACGTGGACGTAGGCCATCAACAGATTGTCATCGCCAATCCGGGTGACCCCGCCTCCGCCCTCCGTGCCGCGATGCAGCGTGACAAATTCACGGAAGGTATTGCCGCGTCCGATGATCAGTTCGGTTCGCTCGCCCCGAAATTTGGTGTCCTGGGGGACGAGGCCCACAGACGCAAACGGAAAGATCCGATTGTCGTCGCCGATAGTCGTCCATCCCTCGATCACGGCCGAGGCGCCGACCTGGCAGCCCTGGCCGATCCGGACGTGGGGCCCAATGACGACGTTCGGACCGATGACGGTGCCGGCGCCGATCTCCGCCCCGGGCGCCACGTGTGCGCTCGGGTCGATCCGAGCGGCGCCTACGACCAGACCGATCAGGAGTTCCGCTTCGGCCACGACCTGATCATCCACCCGCGCCACGGCCGCGACCACCGCCACCCGTCGACGCCGTCGGCTGATCCGCACATCAAGACAGAGCCGATCGCCAGGCACGACCGGGTGTCGAAATCGCGCATCGTTCACGCCCCGGAGGACCACGCGAGTGGCCGGCGATTCGTGTTCCGAATCGAGCAACAACATACTCGCGGCCTGGACGAGCGATTCGATGATCAGCACCCCCGGCATCAACGGGGTGCCAGGGAAATGGCCTTGAAAGAACTCCTCGTTGACCGTCAGGTTCTTGACCGCCGCGAGCCGCACCCCCGGCTGGCGCTCGAGCACGCCATCAATCAGCTCCGACGGGAACCGGTAGCAGAGGCGGTCGAGAGAGGCTGGGATATCGAGGGACACGGCGTTCGTAGTGGGTTGGCGGCTGAGACGCCCGATGCTGGCGTTCTTCGACCCGCCCGAGTCGGCCCAGTGTACCGGGTGACGGCCGCGGCGTCTACCTGCACCGACAGAAGGTCACAGCTGAGTGCAGCCATGCATTACGGTGTCGGCGGCGCCGCATCCAAAGCGAGAATGACATCAGCGGTGACATCGAGTGCCGGGTTCGCCCAGGCGATGCCACCTTCGGCGACGCTGAAGATGAACGAGAGCCCCCTGGTGGCACCCACCTGGTCCAGCGCCGGTGCGAGCTTGGCATTGAACTCCATCTGCTGGCTCTGCTGGAACCGCCCGACCTCGTTCTCGGCGTCTTGCGTCTGCCGTTGCACCCTCGTGCTCAAGGTCTCGATCTCGGTCTGTAGCTGGAATTGGGCCTCGCTGCTCAGCACGCCGCCACTCTGCTGCAGCCTGGCCTGACTGGCGCTGAGTTGCGTCTGCGTGGCTTCGATCTCTGCGAGTTTCGCTTCAGTCATGTCCTGGACCTTCTTATTGGCGGCCTGGCCGGCGGTGGACTCAGCGGCAACGCGCTGCAGGTCCACATACGCGTGGGTCGCGCCAGGGGGAAACGGCAAACGGGCCGGAGGAGCGTCGGCGGCCGGGGTGGCCGCGGCTGGGGTGGCTGGCGGCTGAGCCGACGCAAGCACGGGGGCAAACGCAACCATGAGCGCGACCGCCGTCGTCGCGACCCTACTGAACAGTCTCATCTGATACATCCTTAGTTTTGGTGTTGTCCTTCGTGTCGTCCATCTATCGGCCGGACCGACGCACCGCGGCAGCCTGCCATGCGGAACCACGTGCCACCAGTCGTCGGTGACGCGTGCGATGCGGCCGCGCGGTTCACGCGAGCTGCCTGTTCCGCACTCTAGATTATCAGCTTCCCGGGGTCCCATGCGACGGTCAGGCTCCTCCCGGCAACGCCGTCAGCCTAGAATGTCGTCCCGACCGCGAACTTGAAGACCGTCGACTCCTGTGGCTGGAAGCGGTCGTTCAACACCCCCTCCACGTTGGGGTTGTAAGCGTAAATCAGCCGCATCGGGACATTGAGCACCGGCATGAAGAAGCGAAGCTCGACCCCGGTCGAGCTCCTGAACTGGTTCACCGCGAAGTCCTGGCCGAAATCCGCGATCTGACCGGCGTCGTAGAAGAAGATGAGGCGCACCGGGTTCGCGATGGAAATCAGATATTCGGCGTTGAACAGGAGGCTCTTGTTTCCGCCGATGACGAGCCCGAACAGCTCGGGATCGCTGGGTCCGACGCTCCGGATGTCGAAACCACGCAAACTGAACTCGCCGCCGAGCGTCAGCAGGTTGAAAATCGGCAGCACCTCGGTACCACCCAGGGGCTCGATGTACTCCGCCCTGGCCCGCAAACCGAGAGACAACCGTGGCGCGTGTTTGAGATACCAGATCCCTTCGGCAGTGGGCTTATAGAACTTGGTGTTACCACCCGCGCCGGCCAACTCGAGCGACAGCGAGTAGCTCTTGCCAGTCGTGGGAAAGATCGGGTGGTCGACGGTGGTGAGACGGAAGCTCGGTGTGACCTTGCTGATCGTTCTCGCCGAGTCCTGCCCCAGCAGGAGCGCGTCCGCGAGGAACGGGTTAAACCGCAGAATGTCTGGGTTGAGAAACGCGGGGTTGAGCTCCCGGACATCCGTGGCCTCATATGAATACCCGAGGAACATCTGCGACCAATCGCCGACGCGAAACCCGATCGACCCGCCGCCACCGATCGAACTCTGCGTGAACTGATTGATGAATCGGATATCCCGGCGGAAGACGTTGAGTCCGCCCGTGATCGGCTTGTCGAAAATATACGGCTCGGTGAACGACAGCTGGTAGTTCTTGATCCGCTCACCGTTCTGGACCGACACCGACAGCGATTCTCCGCGACCGAGGAAGTTCGTCGTTTGAAACGCCAGTTGCAGGAAGAAGCCGTCGAACTGTGAAGCCCCCGCCCCAAAGGTCAGCTGGTTGAGGTTGGCCTCGGTGAGGTCGATGGTCAAATCGACTTCGTTGTCGACCCCCGGGCGTTTCTCGATCTTGATCGCATTCTCTTCATCGAGCGGCTCGAAGTACCCAAGTTGGTTGAGGCGGCGCACGCTGAACTTCAGCGCCGACGTATCGAAGACGCCCCGCTCGACCAGACCGAGTTCACGCCGGATCACTTCGTCGTGGGTGGTGTTGTTCCCACGGAACTTGATGCTATTGACGAAGTACTGGTCGCCCTCTTGCAAACGCAGCGTGACATCTACGACGGGGTCGCCCTCGATCCGAGCCTCGGGATGTGAGTCTTCGCGACGCACGGTGTCTGGGAACCCGGTCATCTCGTAGTAGCCGCCGGTGCCGTAGGCTTCTCGCGCCACCAGCATCGCGTCGCGAACCTTGCCCTCTTCGTAGTACCCCCCAGGCTTCAGGTCAGCAAAAATCTCCCGCAGCGCTTCGAGACGTACGACCCCCTGCCCGTCGAAAGTTACCTCGCCGACCCGGTAGCGCTCGCCTTCGGTGACGGGGATCCGCAACCGCACTGGACGCTTCTTCCCATTCGCGGAGACCTCGCCGTACTCCAGTTCGGGTAGCCCGATCTGAGCATCGATGTAGCCCTGGGACCGATAGTGCGCCACGAGGGCATCCGCGTCTTGCTCGAAGCCAAGCGGCCGATAGGCACCGCGGCTGGTGACGAGGGACAGCATCCACCGCTCCCTCGTGTTCTTCATCTGTTTCTTGAGTTCCCCATCGCTGATCGAGTCGTTCCCAACAAAGCTAATCTGGTTGACCTCGACCTTGGGTCCCTCGTCGATGTTGAACACGAGTCGTACCGCCTTCGGCCCACCCGGCAGGGGCGTCAACTCATGGGTGACGTCCGCGAACTGATACCCCTTCTCCCCCCACATTTGACGGATCAGGCCCTCGGTACTGCGGATAATGCCAGGGTCCACCCGGGTATCGAGCCGCAGCTCGATCCCCACCTGTTCCATGGCCTCGTCGATCTCGGTCCGGTCGTACTCCTCCGACCCTTCGAACGTGACAATCCGCACACGGTCGCGTTCCTCCATCAAGAACACTGCGCGTTTGGCCATCACCCCGTTCGGGTAGGGATCGTCGACAATCTCGATCACCAGATCATTCAAAAAATCAGTGTCCCACAAGCGCTCGAAGTCGGCTCGCAGCACCTCTTGCACGGTCTCGTCGTACGGCGTCCACTCGCCGTCACCGTCGTCTACCAGCGCATCCGACTCCATGTAGTACAGATAGGTGTCGAGTTCGACCGAGGGCACCTCGCCCTGCGTCGGAAAGCGCAACTCGAGATTCCGGAATATCGGCGGCGAGTCGGCCGGTGGCAGGAGCGCGACCGGAGCCGCTGGCTGCTGCCCGGCCGGCTCGGCGGCGGCAAACCCTGCCGTCAGCGCCAGCCACACCGCGGCCGCACCCCTGAACGAACTCGCTCGAAAGACCCTACTTCGCATGCAGCTGCCTATCTCGCGCGTGTGGACTAGGTCGCCCGCACGCACCCCTTCCGGTTACACCTTGATTTAGACGCTGGCCGCGAGGCGACGGCCGGCGTAGGTCTTGTCGGCGTCTCGATATGTCAGCTCGCCAGCGTCGAGATAGACCTCGATCTCGCCGTCGGCCAAACGTCCACGGATGAGTTCCTCGGACAACGGGTCCTCGACATAGCGCTGAATGGCTCTCCGCAGCGGGCGGGCGCCGTAGGATCGATCCTTGCATGTCACGTCGATGATCCAGTCGATGACGTCTGGCGCCAGCCTGATCCGCAGCTTCCGGTCGACCAGGTGCTCGTTCAATCGATCGACCAGCACCGCCATAATCCGTCGCAGGTCCTCATCCGTCAACGCCTCGAATACGATGAGCTCGTCCACGCGATTGACAAACTCCGGGTTGAACGTCCGTTTGACTTCGCCCAGCACCAGTTCGCTGACGCCGCGTTGGATCTCTTCGACGCCGGAGGACTGGAACCCCAGGGAGGCCTGCTTCTGGATGAAACGGGCGCCGATATTGGATGTCATGATGATAATCGTGTTCTTGAAATTCACACGATTACCCAGCCCGTCCGTCAGATGACCGTCCTCGAACACCTGCAGCAAGATATTGAACAGATCCGGATG
>SXOW01000380.1 GCA_005778315.1 Acidobacteriota bacterium | reverse complement strand
TCGAGCACATCATGGAGCCGCTCGGGCCAGGAGAAACAACGGCACCGCCCCCGACTCCCTCACCCCAGCCGCCCTCGCCGGCCGGCCAGGTCGAGCCAGCACCGTTCACAGGCGGTCCGGCCGGGGGACGCGCACTCGACACCGGCGATTTCGGTCGCCTGGCCATCCGCGTGCAGCCGACAGACGCGGTGATCCTTGTCAATGGAGAGGAGTGGCGGAGTCCCGACGCCGCGCGGCTGGAACTGGACCTCGGTCCGGGACAACATCGCATCGAGGTGAGCCGCGAGGGGTACGAGCGCTACATCACCGACGTGCAGGTGCGCCCGGGCGAAACGACCGCGGTGAACGTCAGTCTCCCGCGTAGTCGCGAGGAGGAGCAGTGATGCGGGCGGGATTGGCGCGGTGCGCTCGGGTCGCCGTCGTGGCGGCGGTCACCGCAGGGGTCGCAGTGCCGGTCGCGGCACAACCTGACGACACGGGTGGGTCGTTCACGGTGGAGGAAATCGACAACGGATGGCTGGTGGCGCCGGACTTCCGGCTCACTGAGATCGACAGCGAGCTGACCGCCGCCGCCGGGGTCTACGGCGGCTATCTGCTTGACCGCCGGCTCCTCATCGGGGCCGGTGCGTACTGGCTCGATGGCCATCGCACGGACCTCAGCTATTTCGGCCCGCTTGTGGAATGGTCGACGAAGACCGGGGGGCGTTTCGATGTGGCGTTGCGGACGCTCGCGGGTTTCGGGTCAGCCACGCGCTACGCGTCGTTCGGCGGGATTCCGGGTCCGGCCTTCGAAGACCGCTCCCAGTTCTCACTTCCCCCTTGGTTCGGACGCGGCGGCCGAGGAAGTGGACACCGGTTCCCCCACTTCGGGAGCTACTACTACTACGACGAGTTCGCGATCGTGGAGCCTCACGTGAGCCTGCTGACGCGCGTGACCGACTGGTTGGGCGTCACCGTCGGGGTTGGCTATCGAGCGACCAACACCGACTTGCCCCGGGGCGACAGCCTCAATGGCGCCAGCTTCAGTCTCGGCGTCCGACTCGGCCCTTCATAGGCTGTCGGGACGGCGGGAACCTCCCCGCCGTCCCGGCGTGACTGCCACCCCTCGCCAGCGCACACCTCGAGGTAGGCTGACCCGTCCTGTCGCTTGGGATCGGGGCCACCACGGCGATGTTCGGCCTGGTCGAGGTCGTGATTAGCCACGGGCTGTGGACGCGGGCGGTCATCCCGCTATACTGCATCGATAACCACAACCTCAGAGGTATGTCATGACCGCACGACGCATCACGTCACTCTTGCTGCTGCTGGCCCTCACCGTCGTTGCCACCCCAGTCCACACGGCCGAAGACCTGCCACGCGCGCAGCCTGACGCGGTCGGACTCTCCGCCGACCGACTTGCGCGGCTCACAGACGCCATGCAGGGCTATGTCGCCGCCGGCCAGCTGGCCGGCGGCGTCGTGCTCGTGGCACGACGTGGTCGGGTGGCCTACCTCAATGCGTTCGGACAGCGTGATGTCGCCTCGGGCTCGGCGATGGGTGAGGACTCCATCTTCCGGATCGCGTCGCAGACCAAGGCGATCGTCAGCACCGGCGTAATGCTGCTGCAGGAAGAAGGCAAGCTGCTGATCTCGGACCCGGTGGGTCGCTATCTCCCGGAGTTCGCCGCCACCCAGGTTGCGGTCGCGCGAGAAGGCGGTGGCTATGATGTGGTCGCGGCGCGCGGACAGGTCACCATCCGCCAACTCCTCACCCACACATCCGGTGTCAGCTACGGCAACGGACCTGCCAGCGACCGCTGGGAGGAGGCGGGGATCCAGGGGTGGTATTTCGCCGACCGCGACGAGCCAGTGGGTGACACGATCGCGCGCGTGGCGGCCCTTCCGTTCGATGCCCACCCCGGCGAGCAGTGGATTTATGGCTACAACACCGACATTCTCGGCGCGCTGATTGAAGCGGTGAGTGGGCAACCACTGGACGAGTTCCTGCAGGCCCGCATCTTCGGCCCGTTGGGAATGGTCGACACCCACTTCTACCTGCCGGCGGAAAAACGCGACCGGCTCGCCACTGTCTATTCTGCCGCGAACGGCGGTATCGAACGCGCACCCGAACCGGGGCACATGGTCGGCCAGGGCGCCTACGTCAACGGTTCCCGCACGAGCTTCTCCGGCGGCGCCGGCCTGCTCTCCACCGCCACGGACTATGCCCGCTTCCTGCAGATGATGCTCAATGGTGGTGAGCTGGAGGACACGAGACTGCTGAGTCGCAAGACGGTGGAGCTAATGACGACCAACCATCTCACGGACCAGCCGTTCCGAACCGGACAGGGGTTCGGCCTCGGGTTCTCGGTCGTCGAAGACGTCGGCGCGCGCGGTCTCCCAGGTTCGAAGGGCGAGTTTGGCTGGGGTGGGGCCTACCATTCGACGTACTGGGTCGACCCGGTCGAGGAATTGGTGGTGGTGTATTTGACCCAGCTGATTCCGGCCGGAGACATTGACGACCACGGTCGTCTGCGCAGTCTCATCTACCAGGCCATCGTCGACTGAGCCCGGCAAATGGCCGACGTCACCGCCTCGCTCAAGAACGGCACCTCCGTCGACATTCGCGCGCGGCGGTTTCTCTGGCGGAGCGACGAACCACCGGCGGCCGGCGGAGCCGACTCGGGGCCGACACCCTACGAATTCCTGCTTGGCAGCCTCGCGGCCTGCACCGCGATGACGCTCCGCCTCTACGCCACGCACAAGGGCATCCCGCTGACGGGGGTCGAGGTCATGCTGACATTCGACCGGGTGCACGCCGAGGACTGCCTCAACTGCGATGACGACGCCGCCGGACGCATCGAGCAAATCCAGAGCCGCGTCACCATCTATGGTGATCTGTCTGCGGCTCAGCGCGATCGGCTGACGCAGGTCGCAAGGCGGTGCCCGGTCCACAAGACGCTGGACCGAGGCCTGCACGTCATCGACGCGGTCAGTTTTCCGGAGACAGAATAGCCGTCCGCTGAAGGCGCGCTCCAGCGTGAACGACCCGCTAGGCGGCCCGCAGCGCCCCGGGCGACCGCGTGGAAGTCAGGCGGGAGTCGAGAATCGACAGCGCGGTCCCGAGGCTCGCGTGAGTCGCCGATCGAGCGTGGCGAGGGGCAGCTGCAGGGCTTCCGCGACGGCCACATACCAGGCGTCGTAGCTGGTCACATCGGCACGCAGCTCCCATACACGGTCCGCAAACGGCTCGAACGGGAAGAGGTCGATGGGGAGGCGGAGCAAATCGCGCTGGGCCGCTGTAGCTTCGAGGCCACTCAGCTCGCGCGCCCGCTCCAGGCGTCGCAGGACGTTCGTCGCCTCAACGAGGACCAGGTGTGGGGCACACAAGTTACCTTCTGCAATGACCGCCTCGGCCCAGACGCCGCCTGGGCCCGCGTCGGTGGTTGCCGCGACGAGCACCGAGGCATCGACCACGGCGCTCATCGCCGATCCGCCTCCCGATGGGCGAGGATCTTCCGCGCTGAGAGCTGCCGCCCAGAGGAGACCTTTCGGTCGCGAACGGCAGCCAGCCACGACTCCAGCGAGGGTCGTGACGCGACCCGTTCGAGTTCCTGCCGGAGGTATTCCTGCATGGATTTTCGTTGTCGAGCCGCCCGGGCCGCCAACTCGTCCCGAACATCCTCCGGCACGTCCCGAATCGTTATTTGCACACTCACGACATCAAAATGACATAACTGACAGCATTCTGCAAGCGTAGGCACAGGTGATGGTTCAGCCGCCCATCTGGTTGAGGGCTTTGACGCCGGAGCGCATGCCGACGACGCAGGTGACCACGCTCAGGACAATACCGGTCACAAAACAGCCGCCCATCGCCAGCTGCTGCCCCGCCGACAGCGGGACCTGCCCCACGGTCGACATCAGATACATGGATGATGGCCACCCGATGAGCGCAATCGTCACGAGGACGTAGAAGACCGCGACGATCATGAACATGACGCCGCCGTAGGACCCGGACACCTGGGTCGCGTTGTCCGCGTTGAATCGCGGATAGCGGGCGCCGAGGCCAGCGGCCAGGCCCACGAGCGCGATGCTCATGAATGCGATGGCTCCGGCGGTGACGACCTTCAGGAAGGGGTCGATGCCCAACAGTTCATTGCCGGCCACCGTCAAGATTTCAGTCAGCACGAAGACGGGGAACACGCCGGCCCAGAACTTCGACCACAGGAAATCGCGGAGCGTGATCGGCGCGGTGCGGATGATCCAGAACGCCGCGCCTTCGGCCGACACGGCCGGGAACACGAAACGGACACACACGGTCGACATCACCAGACCAGCCAGCCCGAGATTCAGGAACGCGTAGATGTTGCGGACCACCCCCCGCATGTAGGGGATGCGGTCCAGGTCGAGGACGCGGAAGTTGTAGAGGTAGACGAGGACCAGCGCGCACAGCAGCAGCAGTTGCGACCACTGCGTGACGTCCCGCAGGAAGACCCGGAGGTCCTTCACGAGCAGGGTGCGCGGCACGGTGGACAGTGGCAGCAGACCGGCCAGACGATCGAGCAGGGCGAGCCGGGTGAAACTGGTCTTGCGGGCCTCCTGCGCCTTGCTGAACCCTGAGAAGTACCAGCGATCGTTGGCGGCGCGCAGCAACACCGTCAACCCCATGGCCGTGGTCCAGAGCGCGCCGCCGTGTAACAGGTCATAGCCGCCCTGCAAACTGGCGAACAGCGTCTCGCCCGCCCAGAACGAGGGCAGGAGCGGCGTGATCGGTGACTGCAGTGTGGTGAAGAACGCGGTGACGTCAGGGAGCGACTCCACTCGCAGCAGCCGCTCGGGCTGCACGTATCTGAGCAGCAGAACGATGCTGGCCGCGAACAGCAAGCTCATCAGCATCAGGATGTCGCGGGCCCGCCGGGCCGGAAACAGGTTCACGAGTGCCAGGGTGATCCCGCTGCCCAGCGCGACTGGAATGACGGCGAACGGCAGCACGGTCAGTCCGGCGGTCAGGTAGAAGGCGGCCGGCGCGCACCGCGCTACGCCAACGCCCGTCAGCACGGGAAACAGAAACACCACCACCATCCACGATGACTGACCGACCGTTCGCAGAAATCGCGCGTGAAACAACCGCGCCTTGTTGACCGGCGCGGCCAAGAGCAGGCGCAGGTCGTCCGACAGAAAGAACGTGGACAGCGCCGTCACGATGCCACTGAAGGCGAGGAACGAGAGCAGCGTCAGAAACAGCCACGACAGTCCGAGTCGCAATAGAAAGTCGCCCAGCTCGGCATACTGGTCCAGCTGCAACGTGACCCAGAAGCTCCCACCGAACAACGCACCCATCACCGCCAGTCCGACACTCCCGAAGAGGGCGAGCCGAAGCGAGTCCCCTCGCTCGCGGCGGCGGGCACGATTGCGCGACGACCACGCCGAAGGCAGCAAGAGATACAGACAACCGACGCTCGCCGCAGCCGTTCTATACGACTTCATCGATTTCCTGCAGCCCGCTTCCGCCGGTGAGTTTCAGAAAGACCGCGGTCAAGGGCGTGTCGTCCGGCGCAGACCCCTCTGCGGCGTCGGGGTTCGCCACCATCTGTCTCAACTCATCGACCGTACCGTGCGCGATGATCTGTCCCTTGAGGATGATGCTGATGCGGTCGCACATCTCCTGGGCCACTTCGAGGGTGTGGGTGCTCATCAGAATGGCCACACCCCGATCGGCCATCGCGCGAAACACCTGCTTGATCAGCTTTGCGCCTCGCGGATCGAGTCCGACCATCGGCTCATCCACCAAGACGGCTTGGGGTCGATGAAGAAACGCCGCGCACATCACCAGCCGCTGCTTCATGCCGTGAGAGAACGCCTCGACCAGCTCGTCTTTCCAGGGCGTCAACTCGAAGAGGTCGAGCATTTCAGACACGCGCTCGTCGACGCCGTAGCCGTCGATGCCGTAGAGCCCCGCGTGGAATCGCAGAAACTCTCCGGCCGTCAGTTTCTCGTAAATGAACGGACGGTCGGGAATGAAGCCCAGGGAGCGTTTGGCCGCCTCTGGCTCAGCCCTCAGGTCGTGCCCATTGACCTCGATTCGCCCCGCCGTCGGTTGCAGCAAGCCCGCGACCATGCGGATGGTCGTGGTCTTTCCGGCACCATTGGGTCCGAGGAACCCGTGAATCTCGCCCGCATTGGCCCGCAGGGACACGCCGTTCACTGCGGTGAACGACCCGTAGCGTTTGACAAGACCGTTGACGGCGATCACGGGGCTCCCTCGGAGCAGCCACACCAGCCTTCGGTGTCGCGTGTGAGCGTGGGCATCGGAAACGCCGAGTTCTCGAGTGCCATCGGCGGCGCGGCCATCATGACCGGCGTCGAGTGCTCGTCCAGCTCGAGGTCCAGCATGGACATCCGCACCGCGCCGACGAGCGGGAGAATGGCGGCCTGTCGGTCCAGGCCACCGCTCGCCAAGCGGAGGTGCGTGCCGTCGGCCGGAAACTGATTGAGCGTCGGATCGACCGGCAGCCACACCGCAGCACCGTCCTCTTCAAGATAGACCTCTGACCACGCGTGGTAGTAGAAGGCACCTTGCATGTACACCAGTCCCACCGCAATCCGCGTGGGAATGCCAACCGCACGTGCCATTGCGACATACAACGCCGTGTGCTCGTTGCAATCGCCAATCTTGGTCCGAAGCACCTCGCTGGCGGACGGGATACCGACGGTCGGTTTCTTGTCGAGCAAACCGTTGACGTAACGCGTCAGCGCCTCCGCACGTTCCCACACGCCCACGAGCGTCCCCACGGCACGATCCGCCTCAGCCACAATGGCTGGGTCGTCGCTCTCGATCAAGGGTTCGGGTGACAGGTAGCGCCAGGCCTCGGGATCGACGGGACCCAGTTCCGGAGTCTCGGGCCGTGTCACCTCTATGACATCGCCATCGAACGTCTGTCCGGCGCCGACGAGCTCGGTGCGCGAGAGATCGTCAGCTCCGTCCAGCCGGACCCGCATGCGGCGAACTCCGCGCGGGTCGTCGATGCGAAGAAGACCAGGCGCTATGTCGGGCACGACAGCAGCCGCTTCCAGGAGGTCTGTCTGCACCCGCCCGGGCACCGCCATGCTGGTCGCGCGGTCCGCGGTCTCGCGCACCGTCAAGATGCCCAGCGGACTTTCTTCCCGAACCACCTCGCCGGTATCGGTCACCCACGACGTCGTCCGGAGTCCGACAAACGCCATGTCCACGCGAAACGCGGGCATACGAGTGGTGCCGACGCGGACGATTTCCCGCTGACCCACGTTCAGCACCACCGGTACGTTGCTGAGCGTGGCTGGGTCGAACAGCATCCATTCGTGGCGAGCGCCCGGGGTCAGCCCCGTTGTTGCGAGTCGGCGGCCCAGATTGGCGGCGAGCAAAGGCGGCTCCGACATCGCCCGTGTCTCGGTGCGCGTGTTCCCGCCAGTGGTGGTGTCGAGAATCAAGCGCCAGGGGTCGTGGGTCCCTGATTCCTCGAACGGCCCCTCGAGCCGACCACGCACCGTGACAGGACCGGTCCCGGGGTCCATCGAGAACTCGAACGAGCGCAGCGTAAACTGGTCATCGACCAGCACCGCCGTCTGAATACGTGCCGCCGTGGTCGCACCGAGCAGCGTCATCTCGAGCTGCCCATCCTCCTCGAACCGATAGCCCTCGCTCAGCGGGACGACTTGTCGAACCGTGAACCCGATCTTCGCCCCTCGGTAGTACACGCCCCGCCATTGGGCTGTCGCGCCATAGTGAGCGAGGTCGGTGGCCAGATTGACCGAGGCTTCCAGATACGACCGGTTGACGAGCACCGCCATGGTGACGACCCAGGCGATGAGTACGAGGACTGAGAGAGGCCGCGTCACCCGGGGGGAGAGCGGACCTGGGATCAGCCGGGAGACGTGTCGACGGGGCGCCTGGGGAGGCGAGTACTGGTGCATGGAAGTCGACCCGCGCAGAAGCAGTGCAGACTCCGTGCCGGCACGGGACGGGCATGAGAGCCCCGGAAAGCTGGAAGCGGTCGCTCGAACCACCGCCGGGAGTGCGCTTGAAATTACAGATTTGCAGGTGTGGCGCGCAGGGTCGGAGGCCCAGGCTAACGGGGCGCACCCTCCCGGGGCATTCGCCGGAACCCCGGACCACCCGGTCCTCCGACTCCACCACGGCGGCCCCGAAACTCCCGCATGCGGACGATCTCGTTATTGAACACGTCCATCTGCGCGGGTGTCAGAATGGCGGCGATCTCTTCATTCATCTGCACCTGCTCGGCCTCGACGCGGCCACGAACCTGCTCGTTGATCTCCCGCATGCGCTGGCCCCGCGTGTCGAAGACCTCGCGCAACTGCGCATCCTGGTCCTCCGTCAACTCGATCTCAGCAGCGATCCGATCCAGCAGCCGCGCGGTCGGCGGACCAGCCAGTGGACCGCCGCGGGCGCCGCGTGGACCGAGCCCTGGTCGGGGTGCCTCGCGGCTCGACGAGATCCAGGGGCTGAGCGCCACGCCACCCGCCACGCCCGCGATGAATACCAAGAGCGCGAACAGCCCGGCCCAGAGGCGCATGCGCATGGTGGTCATTGTGCATCCCGGCTGACGGTCAACATCGCTTCGAGTAGTGTCTCGTCCGCCACACTGTCCCCCCAGAACAACGCGAACGGCGGCAGGGTCTCCGCATCGTCCTCGACGACCCATCCTGCAACGAGGTCCGCGAACTCGAGCGGTTCCGCCGCCTCCGTTGGGCCGAAGCCCAGCGACGCGACCACCACCAGCGCCGCGGCCACCGGCACCAACCGGAAGGTCCACGCGCGCCAATTCAACACGTCGAGCCAGTGGCGGTCCTGTTCGACCGCGGCCATCACACGCCCGACAAAGGCGGTGGACGCCCCACTCGCGGGTCGCGACGCGAGCGTCGTAGCCACGGCTCGTTGTGCCTCCAACTCCGCGCGGCACGCGCCACACTGTTCGAGGTGGCTCTCCAACCGATGCCGGTCCTCCGCCTCAAGCCGCCCCTCCAGCCGACGAAGCAGCAGCGGTCCAACGTCATCACACGACATGGCCGGTCTCCTTTCGACGGGGCTGCGTCCCGCACCACACCGGGACGTGGTCCGAAATGTGGTGCCTCATACGGTCACCTGCCCACTCCCGCGTCCGCTTGCCAAGGGGCGCAGCAGCGTCCGTAGTTGGCGCCTACCTCGAAAGATGCGTGACTCGACCGTCCCCATCGGCACACCCGCAATCTCGGCGATCTCTTTGTACTCGAGGCCTTCTACATCACGAAGAACCACCGCGACGCGCAGTTCCGCCGGCAACGCGGCCAGGGCCCGATCAATCGCGTCGCGAGTCACCAGCCTCGCCTCGGCATCGGGCTCGCCGGACGGGACCTCGGCCGCCGTCATCGCCTGGGCGTCGTCATCCAGGCTCCGATCGCCGACCCGCGCTCGGCGGCCCCGCCGTTCAATCGACGTGCGGGCCACATTGGTGGCGATCGTGTAGAGCCATGTCTTGAACGCGCTGTCACCGCGAAATCTGGGCAGGGCTCGATATGCGCGAACGAAGGTCTCCTGGGCGACGTCCTCGGCTTCGCCGGCGTCTCGCACAATCGCCTGCACGTAGTTCACCAACCTGTGCTGATACCGGCGCACCAGTAGCTCGAATGCATCGCGGTTCCCCGCATTGACCTCGTCGACCAGGACGCGGTCAGGGTCCACCTGGGGCTCCACCTGGGACGGCAAGGCTTCAACCTCCGCCGCGAAGGCGGCTACAGGGCCAGCGCCGCATGTGGGACGTGCCAAGAACCTCAGTGTGGGCCCACCCTCTCACGACCGTGCCGCGACGCCGTCTGCGCGGACATCTTCATGGACCCCGGCCGTGCCCCGGTTATTCCATCGCGCAAAAAAAGGCGCCGGCCGCGGAGTCACTCCGCTACCGGCGCCCGGACCGCGTGCGGTCCGCGATGCCGCTATTCGGAGACGTTCACCTGGACGACCGCGGACGTCCAGCAACACTGAAACCCGCTACCGCCATCACCGGTCGAATCGAGTCCCTCCGCACGTAGCCAGTATTCCCCGGCGGACTCGAACGTGATGGTGGTCGTCGGATTGTGGTCCGACGCGTCCTCGAATTCCTGGACCGGTTCGTCGAATTCAACGTCGCCCGGGCCGCGAAGCTTGTGCCAGCGAAGGACCTGGGGAGGGCGGGGGCTAGATGGATTCTCGCGGACGTTGACATCGGGTGTCACATCGGAGATCCACACCGGCAGCGCGACCGGAGTGCCCGCAGTCGCCGCGATGGTGTGCGCGATCCCAACCGGCGGCCCCGTAAACGGCGTGCCGCCAGCTGCGAATCTGATGGTGGGCGGCTCGTTGTTGTTCGCCCGGTCCTTGAACGGCTCGATAAAGTAGGCGGTCCTCAGGTTGAACGGAACGGTCACCGGCTGGTCGTTGGCCGCGAGCGTCCACGACAACTCGCCGTCGAAGTCTCCCGGCACCTTGATCGTCAGCACGCCCCACGCCCGCCCAGGCGGGAAGGTCGTCGGTTGACCCCGATCCTCAGGCCCGGGGGAAAAGTGGTTCTGCTTCCCGATCGGGATCTCCACGGTCTCAGTCTGGTTCGAGTTGAAGAAACCGATGAGCACCGTGGCGGTGCCATCGTCGTTCTGATACCACCCCTCGAAGGCCGGATAGACCGGCCCGCCGAAATCACGGATGGCGTTCGGCACCTGCGCCCACGCCGCGGTCGGAGCCGCCATGGCTACCAGGGCCACGGCACCCACGGACATCAGACAGGCCGAACGCATCAGACGCATACCGCACCTCCTCGTACGTAGCGGAGCCGCTCCGGTGGCCGGAGCGGCTCCTGATATTCACGACCAGCCAACAGCCCAGGGGCCGGCTTTCGGGACGAGGCTAGTCGTCCTCCTCATCCGTCGTCGCCACGCGCGCTGCACGCTCGGCCACGGCGGCCTGGAAATCTTCGTCGTCCATGTAGGTCACGTTGACCCACGCATGCCCCATTTCATCAACCGTCCGGTCGCCGTAACCCACCCACTGATTCGGGTCGGGGTTCGCGCGATTGGCTGACGTGTTGTCGTACCACGACTTCACCGCAATCACTGTGCCCTTCGGCAGGAGCGGAGCGGCATCGTCGGCGTAGACGTAATTGTTGTGCCAGTTGAAGCTGAAATCGCTCACTCGGCTCAACACACGGTTCGTCCCGTCCGGCAACACGGCGGTCATCTGCATGCCTTTGCCGCGGAGGTGCATATGAGGCTGGAAGTTCTCCACCCGGCCGTTCTGTTCGAGCACGTGGAAACGCTCGGTCGCCATCATCGTGTTCGGCGGGAGGGACAGGTTGTCGCTGCCACCCTCGAGCGAGCTCCAGGCGGAGAGCACCTGTCGATGCTTCGGCTCCTCCCCTTTCGGGTAGAAATACAGCCCCAGTTCGACCGAGTCGGTCACTTCCTCGCCGGCCGATGAATAGTGGATGTCCCACACAATGCTCGAGCCGGCTTTGATCAACTTCCCACTGCCTTCGCGCATGATCTCGCCTTGTTTGCCAACGGCCCACTCCATCAGCAAGCCGGCGCCCACATCAGACGCGGCGCCCAGGTCGTCGTCTTCCTGCTGCAACCGAGCCAAGGCGTGGTGCGTGATCTTCCGGCCGGCCACCGTGGTGGGCCGAATCTCAATGGCACGAATCCACCGATCCTCGGTCAGCCCGGTCGGCACCTCCGGTTTCCACCAATGGTCTTGCGTGAGGGCCTCCATGGTGTACGGGGTCGACTTGATGATCAAATCCGGTGGCCCGCCGAACATGTCGGCAAAGTTCCACACATCATCGTCCGCAAAGACGGCCGGAGGAGGCATGTCGGACTGGTTGCCCTGGGGCGCGCCGGCATCAACCCACTCCATGATCGTCTGCCGCTCTTCGCGGCTCAGGGAGCGGTCGTTCTGGAAGTCCTGGATGCCGACCGACCGGTCGATGTGCCATGGCGGCATCTGTCGCGTTTCCACCCGATTCTTGATGGACCGAGCCCAGGGCCGTGACTCCGCGTAGGTCTGCAGCGACATCGGTGCGATATAGCCCGGCCGGTGACAGGCTTCACACTTCTCGCGGAAAATCGGCGCGACGTCCTTGCTGTAGGTCGGGGTCGCGTCCTGCGCGGTCGCCGCACCTGGCACGGTCAGGGCCGCGCCAAGGGTCATGACACCCAGCACCAGACGCGTCTGCCTTCTACCAATCCGCTCCATCGGTCGTTCCTCCACGCAAGAGCGCTACCCGCCGAGGCGGCCAGCGAGTTCGGCACCAGACGAGCCCTGAAAACGTACTCCATTCATTATAGGCATACGCGATACGCATACGCGAGACGGGCGCCAGTCCCGCGGACTAGCGGAGCCGTTCGGCCGTCAGCCGGCGCATCAACTCAATGGTGTGGGTGGGGGCTTCATACTCAGCTTCTTCGAGCGGGGTCCGGCCGTGGTGGTCCAACGCGTCGAGGTCCGCACCCTGCCCCACGAGATACGTGACGATCTCGTCTTCGCCGAACCGGATCGCGGTGTGCAACGCGGTGGGACCGGCCGGTGGCGCGAGATTCAGGTCCAAGCCCAGATCAACCAACCACGCGACCGGTGCAAGCTCCCGGTTGTGGGTGGCCAGGAGCACGGCTCCAGCGCCTTCGTTGGACCGTGCCGCAGGGTCGGCGCCCAGGTCCAGCAGCGCTTGCATCATGTCCACGTCGCCCTCGCGGGCGGCGATGAGGAACGGACTAAGCCCCGTCGTTTGGCCCGGGGTTGGGACGTCGCCATCGTCCGGCACGGTGCGTGCATGGACGTCCGCTCCCCGCGCCACCATCTCCCGCACCAACCCGACGTCGCCGTGACCCACGGCCGCATGCAGAGGGGTTCGCCCGTCGCGGTCTCGGGCGTTGACGTCGGCGCCGTGGTCCAGGAGCAGCCTCGCGACGCCCCCGCCGCCGCCGGCGAGCGCCAGCACGAACGCGGTCGTCCCGTCGTTCGTGGTGGCCAACGGGTCGGCCCCGTGGTCAATCAGCACCCGCACGCTGTCGGCATCGCCTTTCGCTGACGCGAACAGCAGCGGCGTGAATCCGCTGTGCGAGACCGCGTTGACATTTGCGCCGGCCTCGATCAGGAGTCGAGCCATATTCGGACGTCGGCCGGCCACCGCCCACATCAGCGCGGTCTGGCCCATCCGTGACTCGGAGACGTCAATCTGGGCTCCCCGGCTGAGCAACAGTCGAACCAGATCGTGGTGCCCGGCGCCGACGGCCGCCAGGAGGGGCGTGTCCCCGCTCCAGCGAGTGGCCTCGAGGTCCGCGCCGCGGTCCAGCAGCAGTCGCGCTGCATCCAGATGCCCCGCCGCGCAAGCCAGCAGCAGGGGCGTCTCCCCGTTCTCGTCGACGACGTTGGGGTCGGCGCCCGCCAGGAGCAGAGCGCGGGTAATGGGCGCGTCACCGAGGAAGGCCGCCCAGGCGAGCGAGGTCGCTCCGTCCTGGCGGGCGGCATGCACGTCGGCGCCGTTCGCTATCAGTGTGCGGACGGCGGCCTCGTCTCGCCGCTGGACCGCGTCGAGCAGCGCCGTCGCGGAGGCCGCATTCGACGCACTGGTCTGGGCCGGCGCCGAGGAGGCGACCGCGCCACACAGCAGCGCCCACGGCCAGACGCACGTCACCCGCATGGCCCAATGGTAAACTCCGACCCGGTGCCTGAACAACGCATTCGGATGGTCACGAGGCGGGTGTTCCGGCTCATGCTCGGGGGCTGGATCGCGGCGCTCGGTGTCGCCAGCGGAGTGCACGCACAGACGGATCTCCCCGTTGATCGGACGGTGCAGGCCGCCCTCGACCAATACTGCGTAGCCTGTCACAACGACCGCACCCGCACGGCTGGCGTGAGCTTCACGGGTCTTGCCTCACGATCCGTGCGCGATGAGACGCCGCTGCTTGAAAGGGTGTTGCACAAGGTCCGCGCCGGGGAGATGCCGCCGGTTGGGCGTCCGGCGCCAGACCGGGCCACGTCGGCCGCCATGGTGAGGTGGCTGGAAACCGCGTTGGACGCCGTGGCCAGTGAGACGCCGAATCCTGGCGCCCCCGCTATCCACCGGTTGAACCGGGCCGAATATGCCAATGCCGTCCGCGACCTCCTGGGGCTCGATCTCGACCACGCGCGCGATCTGCCGGCCGACGATTCAGGCTACGGCTTCGACAACATCGGCGACGTCCTCACGGTGTCGCCTCTGCACATCGAGAAGTACATCGCGACGGCTCGACAGGTCAGCCGGCAGGCGATTGGCACGCTCGCGGCGCGGCCAGTGGTCGAGAAGCATGAGACGCCCCGTGGGACGAGCGATGCAACACTAGGACGCCTGCCACCGAGCGAGTACGGCGGCACGGTGTTTCGCCACTACTTCACCTTCGACGCCGAGTACGTTCTGCGCGTCCGCGTACGAGGTCGGCGAGACCCGGCAATGCCGGCGCCGAGGCTGGACGTCAGACTCGACGGCCGGCGCATCCGCCTGTTTGACGCCGACTTTGACACGCGGGAGGCCGAGCAAGGGACGCGCGAATTCGAGCTCCGACTCCCGGTCTCGGCGGGCGAACATGAGATTGCCGCCGGTTTTTTGGCCGAGTCCACCTACAGCGAGGGAACCAGCAATCAGGACGCGCACGGCGCCTCCGTGGACTACGTGCTCGTCGAGGGGCCGTATGACCCAACCGGGCCCGGCGACACCGAGAGCCGCCGGCGCGTGTTTCTTTGTCGTCCCGCGACAGCGGCGGATGAAATGTCCTGCGCGCGGCGCATCATCTCGAGCCTGGCCAGACGCGCCTATCGTCGGCCGGTCACGGTGGACGACGTGGCGCCGTTGCTGGCGTTGTTCGCTGAAGGGCGCGCTGATGGAGGCACCTTCGACGCCGGCATCGAGATGGCCCTCAACGGCGTCCTCGTCTCGCCGAATTTTCTGTTTCGGGCGCCGGTTGCCCCGGTCGATGCGGCGCCGGGCAGTGTCTACGCCCTGTCAAACCTGGATCTGGCGTCACGGTTGTCGTTCTTTCTCTGGAGCAGTATTCCGGACGAGCCACTGCTGCGGGCCGCCGAGGAAGGGCGACTCAGTGATCCCGACGTGCGCGCACAGCAGGTCGCTCGCATGCTCGCCGACCCCAAGGCTCGCGCCCTGGTCGACAACTTCGGTGGTCAGTGGCTGCACCTGCGGAACGTGGCCGACTGGGAACCGGACCCGGTACGCTTCGCCGAGTTCGACGACTCACTCCGTTACGCGTTTCAGCGTGAAACGGAGCTGTTTCTGGAATACCTGATTCGGGACGATCGCAGCGTGCTGGAGCTGGTCGACGCCGACTACACGTTCGTGAACGAGCGCCTCGCCGACTTCTACGACATCGATGGTGTCACGGGCGGCCATTTCCGCCGGGTCCAGCTGGCAGATAGGGCGCGAGGAGGAATCATCACCCACGGCAGCGTGCTGATGGTCACCTCCTACCCGACCCGCACGTCGCCCGTGCTTCGCGGAAAATGGGTGCTCGAGAACCTGCTGGGAGCGCCGCCCCCACCCCCGCCGGCCGATGTCCCGGCGCTGGCTGATAGTGCCGCGGTCTCCGCCAGCAGTCTGCGTGAGGCGCTGGAACAGCACCGGGCAAACCCGGCCTGCGCCGTCTGTCACGCCAGACTGGACCCGATCGGCTTCGCGCTCGAAAATTTCGACGCGGTGGGGACGTTTCGGATCGAGGACGACGGCGCGCCGATCGAGGCGTCCGGCGCGCTCCCCGATGGCACCCTGATCGATGGACCGCAGGGCCTCCGTCAGGTCTTGCTGTCCCGGCGCGTCGAGTTTGTCGAGGCACTCGCCGACCGCTTGCTGACCTACGCCCTGGGCCGAGGTCTCGAACCCTACGATCGGCCGGCCGTACGGGAGATTCGGCGGCGGGCCGAGGCCGACGGGTATCGATTTTCCGCCCTGGTCGGCGCTATAGTCGAAAGTGTACCGTTCCAGCTGAGGAGGAGTCCGCCCTCATGATCACCAGACGCGCGTTGCCGCGACGAACCGTCCTACGGGGTATGGGGACCGCGGTGGCTCTCCCGTTTCTGGACGCGATGACACCGGCGTTCGCCATCGCAACCACGCCCGTCACACGGGTCGCGTTCGTCTACACCGCCAACGGCGTCATCATGTCCGATTGGACCCCTCAGGAGGAGGGGGCTGGATTCGCGATCACGAAAACGTTGCAGCCGGTTGAGTCCTTCCGCGATCAGCTGCTGGTGCTGACCGGGTTGGCGCATCGCAATGGCGAAGCGCTGGGTGACGGCCCCGGCGACCATGCGCGGGCAGGTGCGAGCTGGCTGACCGGGGTACACCCTAGAAAAACGCGCGGCGCGGACATCCGCAATGGCATGTCGGTGGACCAGATGCTCGCCGAGGGGCTGGGGCAGACAACCCCTCTGCCGTCCCTGGAGTTGGGGTTGGAAGACGTGCGGCTGGTGGGCAGCTGCGACTCCGGTTACAGCTGCGCCTACAGCAACACCGTTTCCTGGAGTTCGCCGACCACACCGTTACCCTACGAGACCAATCCACGACGCGTCTTCGAACGCTTGTTCGGGGACGGCGACACGACCGACCCCGCGCAGCGCGCCGTCCGGGACAGGCAAGACCGTAGCTTGCTGGATTTCGTGCGTGCAGACGCGCAGCGGCTCGGTGTGACGCTGGGCGCCGGTGACCGACGGAAACTGGACGACTACCTCGATTCCGTGCGTGAGGTCGAGCGGCGGATCCAGAATACGGAGCAGCTGGCCGGTGTCGGACTCCCCACGTTGGACCGGCCTGACGGCGTGCCGCCGACCTTCGAGGAGCACGTCGAGCTGATGTCCGACCTGATCGCCATCGCGTTTCAGGCCGACCTGACCCGTGTCGTGAGTTTGATGTACAGCCGAGAGGGCGGCAATCGCACCTACCGGTCGATCGGTGTGCCGGACGCGCACCACGGGCTGTCGCATCACCAGAATGACCCGGAGCGGATGGCGAGGCTCCAACTGATTGATCAGCATCACGTCAGGATGCTGGCCTATTTGTTGGGCAAGCTGCGCGACGCCAAGGACGAGGTTGGGTCGCTGCTGGATCAATCGATGGTGGTCTATGGCAGCAGTCTGAGCGATTCCAACGCGCACCCGCACGACAATCTCCCGACGCTTGTCGCGGGCGGCGGGGGCGGCGCGCTCCGCGGTGGCCGTCATCTGCGTTACGCCGACGGCACACCGATGACCAACTTGTTTCTCACCATGCTCGACAAGTTGAATGTACAGCGTGATCACGTGGGCGATAGCACGGGGCGAATCGAACACTTGAGCGATCTGTAGGCGGGTCGCCGGCTAGGGACTGGCCCAGGGCGCGCCGGGTGCTCCTGCGCCAATTCTCTGCAACCTCTGCAACGTGGATCTCGTAGACGACAGTGTAGGCCTGAAATCGAACGCACGGCCAGCGCCAACGTGAGGGGGAACCATGCCTCGACGCCTGACACGAAACCGACGCGATGCCGTCCTTGGCGGCGTGGCGGCCGGATTCGGCGACTATTTCACCATCGACCCAGTGCTGGTGCGACTGGCCTTCGTCCTTCTGGCCCTCGCGAACGGCATCGGGCTGCTGCTGTACGTCATCTGCTGGGCGATCATCCCGGCCGCTGACGCGGTCGTCCCGGATGGCGGGCCGGCCCCGGCCACCGCTGGCGACACGGATCCGCTGACTCCAGACACAACGGTTGCCGATGAGGTCCGCGCGGCCAGCGCGCGAGTGGGTGCGGCGGCCAGACAAGTGACGAGTGAGATCCGGCAGGCCGGGGACGCCGGCCGCGGCCGCATGGTGTTTGGCCTCATTCTGATCGCAGGCGGGTCGATTCTGCTGCTGGACCGCTTCTCCTGGATGTTTCGGTGGCCCTACTGGCTGCGCATTGAGACCTTGTGGCCACTCATTCTGGTGGCCATCGGGGTAGCCCTGGTGTTGCGGTCCCGGGAGGAGCAGGTATGACCGAGTCACACATCAACTGGCGACGGGTCTCCCGCGGACTCATGTTCATCGGCCTGGGCGTTTTCGGTCTCATCTCGACCCAGGGTCGGCTCCATCAAGGGTTTTGGCTCGACGCGCTGGGTTTCTGGCCGGTCCTGCTCATCACCGGCGGCTTGCGGCTGATCGTCGAACGCGGCCGGGCCCCGTGGGCAGTGCTGCTCTCTCCCGTCATCATCATGAGCCTCTTGGGCTACCTGGCCTGGCGCGGTCCTGACGCACGTTCCACTGACTGGACCGCGGTGAGAGCCGACCGGGATCCCCAGGTAAAGACGTGGGTGCTGGAGGCTACGGTGGCGATGGCCGATCTCGACCTCCGCGCTGCCGTGGTCGCCCCGGGCGTGCTGGTCCAGGGGCGCACGGCGCCGGCGACAGGCGGCAGGCTGCGCGTCTCAGATCGTGGCACGTCGTCGCGGGTGTCTTTGAGCTCTCGGCAGTGGCAATCGGACGGCGTGACCCTGTTGCCAGGGCGGCGTCAGGCCTGGGAGATGGAGGTGGCGGACACCCTGCCGATGGCGCTGCATCTGTCCACAGCATTCGCCGAGGGAGAACTGGATCTGCACACGACCGAAGTCACCCGCGTGGATCACGAGGGCGCCTTCAACGATCTCACCTTGCGTCTCGGGGCGCCGCGGACCGACACGCGCGTGAACCTGGAAGGCGCGTTCAACCGGCTGGAGCTCGTCGTCCCGGAGGAGACGCCGGTACGGGTCTCAACCGACGGCTTCATCAACCTCGTGGACCGACGCCCCAATGGTGGGTCGCTGAATGGGCCCGCCTACCGAGTGCGAACAGACGGCGCCTTCAACCGAGTCGTCATTCGCTCCGAGTAGGCCCCGAGCGACATCTCGCCGATTCGCGTCACCTTCACATCCAGAAATCCGCCGTCGTTGGCGTATTTCGTGTGATGAACTTCGCAGCTGGATCGTTCAGCCTGAATTCGGCTGGCCCGCACTGCGTCCACCGACGACGCGCATTACTCGCGAAGAACGCCTGCAAACGGTCGGATCTTGCGACCAGACCCCACGCTGACTCTACGCTTCGCGACTCCTCAGGAGTGGACCTGCGTTGCGCGCTACTCATGCGCGTCGGGCGCCAGTTGCGGTGGCCAGAGTTCGATGGTCCGGATTCAGCTTCGCACCCGATCATCGCGGACAGAACGAAGACATGGCGAAGTGTTTCGTGGAACGCATGCTTGCACATAACGACACGCATCACTGGGCCGCCGCCAAGCAACTCTCATGTTGAAACCGACCGGATCGGCGGCTCCGGTGCATGCGCTGGTTCGGCCAGCCACCTCTCGTGCATCACCACCGTATCTGCGTAATCCCCTGGGCCGTAGATTGCCGCCTGCTGCTCGTTTGTCAGCGGCAGCATGGCGAAGCCAGCCTTGGCATAGGCGCGGATCGCTCGCTGGTTTCGTCGGGACGGCCGCAGGATGAACTCGTTAACGCCAAACGACTCATGAAGGTGCTGGGTCAATGCCATCAGGGCATCCGAGCCGTATCCGTGTCCGCAAACTTCGCTGGAGCGAAGCCAGATGTCCAGCTCCGCGAGGCATCGCGCCAAATCCAGGCCGTCATAATTAACGTGGCCAACCGCCTCCCCGTCCACCTCGATAATGAAAGACCTGCCAACTTCCTGGCGCGTCCCGTCGAAGAAATGGGGCCCATAGTCTGCACAAAACTGGTCCCATGTGGGGACAGGGGCGTCCGGGAAGTTGGGCGGTCCGAGCATCGACGGTGTCAGGTCCGATTCGGCGAGCCATTGGTGGATGGCGCGTCGATCCTGCTCCCGAGCCGGTCGAAGAGTTACCAAGGAAGCGCGGATCATTGTTGGCTCTTGCCGCGCGAACTGTCCCGGCGGCGCATCCGCACCTTGCAGCACCTGGTCGCCGATTCCCAGTGTCACGTGCATGATGCGGCCACCTGCGTCGGGTGGCATGCTCGACGCCATCGGCGAGTCACCGATCGTTTGTATGAAGGCGATTCGACCACCCAGCGCCTTCTCGTAGAACTCGCATGGCCTCGCGGCAGCGGCCATCGAACGAAAGGTACGGATTGAGTTTCACGAATCGCATGATAGCTCGGAAGCCTGGCGCGCGCGTGTTGCGTGAAGGGCTGACGCCACCGGAGCCGCGCGACGATCTCGTCACAGCTGCATCCGGAAGCCACACACCAGCGACTCCTGACTGGCGATCTGCCTGGTGCTGCGCCTCCGACTCGCGAAGGTGTGCGCGCAGTCCGTCTCTACCGACTTCGGCGAACCGCGTCTCCGCGCGTTGGGCGATGCACCGGCACCGCGCGCGAACTTCGGCGGCAACCCGAGTTTACGGACTGATGACCACGGTTGCCGGTCATCGGCGAGTGGCGCCTTCCGCCCATGTCCGGTTTTCCGGGGCGATTGGCCCGGCGCCAATGCTCGGTCCCGGCAGCGTTGCGTGCAGTCAAGTCCTTGGGGTAGAGGGAGTTGCACCAAGGTCTGAGTTCAAGTTTGAACCGCAACAGTAGCTACTCGTCATAGAAGCACTCCTCCGGCGTGCGGTAGCCCAGTCGCTTCCTGGGTCTGGTATTGAGACAGTGGCCCCGGTTCGCGAGCTTCCCGAGCATCGAGAAGCCCGTCTTGCGCTCGACCACGGTCGCGACGCAGTCCTTGGCACCTACGGCCACCACGGTGTCCAGCTCCCAGGGCCCCACCGCGGCCCGTGCCTCGACGAGGGCAGGGCGTGCGGAGATATGGCGTTGGCCGGCGAGCCGTCCGCGGCTGTCGTAGCGGTGGTGCCGCTTCCCCC
>SXOW01000379.1 GCA_005778315.1 Acidobacteriota bacterium | reverse complement strand
CTTGACCATCCCCTTCCGGAAGCAGGCCTGCCCGAACGTCGCGGCCTGCTGGTCTCCAGCCATGCCGGCGACTGGGATCGACGCGCCGAACAGCCCACGGTCCGTCTCGCCAAAGACCCCGCTCGAGTCCTTCACCTCGGGGAGCATCTCGCGCGGGACATTCAAGATCTGGAGCAGCTCGTCGTCCCACTGCTGGCGGTGAATGTCGAACAGGAGCGTACGGCTGGCGTTCGAGGCGTCGGTGGCATGCACGCGCCCCCCCGTCAGCCGCCAGAGCAGGAACGTGTCGATGGTCCCCGCGAGAATCTCGCCTTTCGCGGCGCGGCGTCGCAATCCGCGGTGTCGGTCGAGCAGGTACGTGAGCTTGGTTCCGGAGAAATACGGATCGAGCACCAGGCCCGTCTTCCGCCTGAACGTCTCTTCGAGACCGTCGGCTTTCAGGCGGTCGCAGATCGACGCCGAGATGCGGCTCTGCCAGACAATGGCGTTGGCGACGGGGTGACCGGTCGCCTTGTCCCAGACCACGATGGTTTCTCGCTGATTGGTGATGCCGATCGCCGCCACGTCCCGGGCAGGCGTGCGCGACTTCCGGAGCGCGGCTCTGGCCGTGGCCAACTGTGTGGCCCAGATGTCTTCTGGGTCGTGCTCGACGTGACCCGGCAAGGGGAAAAGTTGCGGGAATTCGCGCTGCGCCACCGCAGCGGCGCGGCCCGATCGCCGAAAGACAATGGACCGGCTCGAGGTGGTGCCCTGGTCCAGGGCCAGCACGACTTTCGCCACAGATGAACCTCCTGCCAGCCCAGCGTCTGAAAGAGGACGGCGCCTCCCTCCCCTCGGCGCCCGCTCAGCGCGGGAACAGGTCAGGATTGTCTGTGAACACGCCGGTTGCGCCGAGGTCGTCGAAGAGATGGCGCATGTAGGCCCCCGCATCGGCGAACCCGTCTGGCAGTTGGCTGGCTCGCACCGTATAGGGGTGAATGTCCAGGCCGAGCGCACGCGCGGCCGCTGCCCTCGATGGGTCGTCTGCGATCAGCGCAATGGCTGGACCGATGCCATCGACGTAGTCAGCCACATCGCGCAAGCCGTCATCCGTCAGGAGCGTCGACGCCTGACTGCCGTTGATCAACTGCACCAGCTTATAGGTGTCACCCGTGAGCGCGCACATCTGTTTCAGGCTCGCGGGACTGAACGACTGGACGTAGATCGGCGTGTCGGACTGCCCGGCGGGCGTGTCCAGCCCGTTGGCGGCGAAGACCCGGACCAACTCTGCTTCCATGGTCAAGCCCAGGGCTTCGTACTCCTCAGGGGACTTGGTTTCCGGATACATGCCAGCCCGCCCCTTGACGAGGTCGATCGCCTCCTGAAACGTCGGGACCCGCTCGCCGGCGAACTCTGGGCCGAACCAGGAGCCTGCGTCGAGCGTCTTGATCTCCGCCAGCGTGAAATCGGAGACCCGCCAGACCTGGCGCAACGCGCCACGCTGCTCCACCTCGGTCGCGCGGTCCGGGAACACCTCTTCGACGTTCGTGGTCCGATCCAAGGTCGTGTCGTGCATGCAGACCAGCACGCCATCGGACGTCAGCTGCAGATCCTGCTCGACGTAGTCCGCCCCCATCTCGAGCGCCAGCGTGTAGGCGGCCAGGGTGTGCTCGGGCGCGTAGGCCGAGGCCCCGCGGTGTGCGATGTTGACAGGCGCCGTGCCTGGATCGGTGGTCACCATCTCGTTCGACCCCGCCGGCTCACCCGCCGGTCGCCGGGTTCTCAACCCTACGGCGCCGGCTCGAGCCTGAGCACCGCTCCATCTTCCATGTCGGTGGTCAGATACAGGAAGCCGTCCGGTCCCTGCTTCACGTCGCGAATCCGCTGGTGTAATTCGGTCAGCAGCGTTTCTCGCCGGCTCTCCAGTCCGTACTCGTTGAAGACCACGCGAGACAGTTGGCGGCCCGCGAGCCCGCCAGCGAACAGGTCGCCCTTCCACGCCGGAAACTGGTCCCCCGTGTAGAAGGCCATCCCGGAAATGGCGATGGAGGGCTTGTAGTAGGTATACGGCTCTACCATGCCTGGCGCCGAGGTCGGCGGTTGAATCGTGGGTGGCGGCAACCCTGACTTGGCCCCTTCCGGGTCGGAGGAGTACGCCCGGCCATAGGTCACCACGGGCCAGCCGTAGTTCAAGCCGGGCTGAATGATGTTGATCTCATCTCCGCCCTGCGGGCCGTGCTCTGTTTCCCAGAAGTGGCCCGTCTCGGGATGGAACGCCATGCCGATCGCGTTGCGAATACCAACCGCGTAGATCTCCGGCCGGTAGCCGGGCCGATCAACAAACGGATTGTCGTCGGGCACGGTGCCGTCCTCATTGAGCCGAAGGATCTTGCCGCCGTGGTGGTCGGGGTCCTGCGCCCAGGCTGTTTCACCCAGGGTTACCTGAAACCCTGGCGCGCCAATCGCGAGATAGAGCTTGCCGTCGGGCCCGAAGACCATGCGCACGGCGGACGGACCATCTGTCCAGGAGACCGACTCGAAAATCTCACTGACATCGATGAGCCGGTACCCATCGAGGCGACCCCGATAGACGACGGCGGTACGAAGGTGTTCCGCCCCGGGCTGGGGCTTCCAGAACGCGACGTATACGAGTTGATTCTCCGAGAAGCGAGGATGGACCGTGACATCGACCCCGGCCGTGTCTCGCCGTGGACTGGTGATGCTCGGGGGCAGGCCGGTGATCGGCGTCGGGTCGAGCACGCCGTCGTGAATCCGACGCAGCGTGGTGCGGTTCTGCTCCGTGACCAGTATGTCGCCGTCTGGCAGAAACGTGAGCGCCCAGGGATAGACGAGCCCTTTGATCGGCACGACACGGATCGGCCCGGCCGGGCTGTTCAGGGTCTGCGGTGTGTCAGGTAGCCTCGTCAGGTCTGGCGACAGTGGCTGCGCCCAGCTGATGGGCGCCGTCATCCCAACCGCCAGCGCGACCAGTGTCGCGGCGGACATCCTCAATGACCGTGAGTCCATCGTGCGTTCCCTCGCTGCGAGCGGCCCGGCGGTCCTGCCGGTGCCGCCGACGGTTGTGTGTGACACCCACAGTATGACGGCCTTTTGCACGCCAGTGGCCCAATATCGTCGGCCCGTCAGCGCGGATCACCCGTCTTTCGCGGGACGGACGTGAGCGACGGCTGGCTCACCCAGCCCGGGTCGGCACGCCCGCTTCGCGATGGCGTGGAGCATGCCATGGAAGATCAGCGCGTGCAGTGGGTAGATGCCGTACCAGTACACGAGTCCGGCCAGCCCCACCGGATCGAAGACGGCCGTCTGACGGATGGTCGACGTCCCGGTGTCCCCGGCCCGCACCTCGACCTCGAGCCACGCACGCCCGGGCAGTTTCATCTCCGCCTCGAGCCGCAGCAGCGAGTCAGGCTCGTAGGCCTCGACTCGCCAGAAGTCGAGCGTGTCGCCGGCCCTGATCAGTTCCGGGTTGGTGCGCCCTCGGCGCATGCCGACACCCCCCCTCAGCAAATCGATCCATCCGCGGATCCGCCAGAGCCAGGTCATGTAGTACCAGCCCTGGGTGCCGCCGATGCCGCGGATCGGCGCAAAGGCGTCGGCCGGCGACGCGCAGACCTCTACCGTCCGCGGATTTTTCAGACTTTCGACAAGCTTGCGGCCGACCCGCGCATAGACCGGGGTCATCAAGCCCAGCCACAAACTGGACAGGCACGGCGTGAGCAACGGGACAGGAATCAGGTACCGGCGGAGGCCACGCTGCCGCGCGTACTCCAGCATGATCTCGCCGTAGGAGACCGGGTCGTCCGTGCCGATCTCGAAGATGCGGCTCTCCCCCTCCGGCCGATCGAGCGCGGCCAGCAGATACGCGACGATGTCCTCGACACCGATCGGCTGCGTCGGCGTCGCGACCCACCGTGGACAGATCATGACCGGGAGTCGCTCGACGAGCGCACGGAGCAACTCGCTCGAAGTCCGCCCCCGACCCCATCGAATGTACGAGGTAGGACGCGGCATCAATGCCGTCCAGCGCCGGACCCAGCGTGGCAGGGGCGAGACAGTCGCCTTGCACGATCGTCGTCGTGCTCGCGACCCGCGACAAGAGATAGTCCGGCCGACGGGCGAGGCACCGCACTCGCCGTCCAGCGCGCTCGAGCGCGTGAAGGACACGACCTCCGACGTAGCCCGTCGCCCCCGTTACGAGAATGATTCCATCACTGCGTGTCATGCGACGTCCCTTCAAGCGCGGCGGCGGGTGCTGATAGAGTCCGCGTCACACTCCGCGCCACACATGGTTGCGCAGCATCAGTTCCTTCAGCTCGGGGTCGAGGTAGCGTTGTCCGAGCAGTCCGAGCTCACGGTATCCCTGGAGCGAATGCGCCATGAGGGTCAGCTTGTGCGCGGTGTGGAAACTGACAAGGTCGCCAACAGTCCAGCGTCCGGAGAACAGTGAGCGGATCCGGCGATACATGAAGACGCGGTCGATGAAATTTTCGCGCAACCGGGGATCGTGCAGGCGACCCTCTTCTTCGACCGGCATGTTTGGGTACTGGCGCATGAGCTCGGCCGTGAACAAGCCCCGCCCGTTCCGTTCTGCCGGCCCGGCATCACGCCACACCTTGACCCGCTCCATGCCGCAACTCGGGGAGTCCTTCTTCACCACGTAGCCGCTCAGGCCTTCCTTGGCCAGAGCCCTGACGCGCTGACGGCTGTACCGACGCATCTGTTGGGTCAGTTCGACGCCGGTCTTGCCGGTGACGAGTCGCACGCCGTCCTTGGCGCTGGGATCGTGCACGAGTCGAATCGAACCGGGGGAAGTACGCCCAACTGTCGATCAGCCGGTATCGCCATTCTTCTGCGTCCTTTTTCCTTCCCGGCACAGGCCTGCGACACGCGCCGCACGGCCACGATGTCGCCAACCGGCGCCGGGCCTCACACCGTCCGGGGAGGCCGCGGGAAGAGAACGGGTGTCCGCGCCCGATACGCGCGGTAGTCTGCCCGGTCTCCCCACTTCTGCGTGGCACGCGATTCGAGCAGGGGGATGCCACTGACACGCGTCAGCAACATGTACACGAAGACCGGGGATATCAGCGTGACATGTTGCCAGCCGCTCAAATGCGGGAGGGCCACGACCGCCACGCCACACCAGAGGGTGATTTCGCCCACGTAATTCGGGTGTCTCGACCAGGCCCACAGACCGGATTGTATGAAGTGACCTCGGTTCTCGGGATCGGCGCGAAAACGGGCCTTTTGACGGTCCGCCACGACCTCAATGGTGAGGCCCATCGCCCAGATGAGGCCACCCGCTCCCTCGACGACGCCCAGAAGCTCGGGTTGCCCGCTGCTCATCGCGGCCAGGGCGCAGGAGACGGTCAAGAACACCCAGAGGCCTTGCAGGGTCCAAACCATGAAGAAGCGCAGCGGATTTGACTTGATCTCGTCAAAACGACCGTCGGCGCCGTCGCGTCTGACGCGCGCAAACAAGAAGCTTCCCAACCGAATGGCCCACACACTCACCATCGCGCCGAGCAGCAGCGCGTGCGGGGCCAGCCGGTCGGCGCCCAGGAGCGCGACAGCCACGACACTCAGGTAGGTCAGGCTGCCGGTCGCATCGTAATAACGCTCTGTCCGCCACAGAGCGGCGGGCACGAACGCCAGCCAGTTCAAGCCGAAGGCGAGTATCCCGCAGAGCGCGAAGACCGGCCACCGGCCCACGGCCGTGCCACCCTGGCTGCCGGCCCAGGCGACCCCGACGCCGATCAGCACACTCGACACCACTGCGGTGAGCGCCGTCCGTTCTGCGTGGGTCATGGCACCTCCCCGTCGAAACTCACGTGCAGTCTCCCAGGACCGCGGTTGCCGCCAGCGCGCACACGTGTTGCAGACCCTCGATTCCCTCCTCGCGACACGGACTTCTGACTGTCTGGCGTGTGGTGCACATCGTCGCGATTGGCATGTCGATTCTAACTTAAGTGAAATTGTTTATATCCATGATAAAAATGAGGAGAAAGGCCGGCTCTCTCGCGTATCCTAGAATCTACTGCCGCCCATACGGGACCGGCCAAGCCGGTGGCGACGTGTACTATCTGTCGTCCTGCTCATCTGGACGTATTACACGACTGGCACTCGCAGATGTGCGTGGGCATGGCGACACCGTGCCGGAGTTGGCGGGAAGGCTCCGCCGGTTGATGCGTCGCCATATCGACCACATCGATCAACGGACGCTCGTGCACGCCGTCAATAGGGAGTTTGCGGCGACGGGCGACGCGAGCACGTTCGCGACGGGGCTGATTGCGACATTCTTCCTTCCCACCAGGACTCTGTCGCTGACCAATGCCGGTCATCCGGCGCCGCTCTTCTTCAGCGGTCGGCAACGCACCTGGCGGGCAATCGAGTGGGCGTCCAGCGCGGCAGGGCCGTGCGATATCCCGTTGGGTATCTTCGAGACCGCGAGCTACACGCAGCGCGACGTGCAGATGACGACGGACGACTTGCTCCTGTGCTGGACGGACGGGCTCGAGGAGTGCCTTCGAGAAGACGGCGAGGCACTCGGACGTGATGGGCTGGTCGCGCTCATCGCTGAGACGGCACCGGATGATCCGAACGCCATCATCCCGGAGATTCTGCGAAAGGTGTCCGCGTTGTCGCCGGGTAACCTGTCCGCCGACGACGTCGCCATCCTGTTGATACGCCCCAACGGCGCAACGGTGCCGTGGCGGGATAATGTCCTCGCGCCGTTCCGGGATCTCAGGAATCTGGTGGCGGCCAGACCCTGAGCCAGCCAACGTCAAGGGCGGTGTGGCCCCTGCGTCTCCGCCGCAACCTGGTCAGGAAGACTCTGCCCGGCTCGGGGTCACCACTACCACGGCCCGACACGCCTTTCGTCCTACCCGACGATAGCCATGCTGCTGGCTCGAGTCGAAGTACACCGAGTCGCCTTGCTCCAGGGTGGTTTCGTTGTCACGGATGTAGAGAGCGAGCGTACCTTCGAGGACGAACATGAACTCCGCACCGGGGTGGCGGTGCAGCTCGACGTCTTCCACCCGCATCGCCCGAAACGTCGCCAAGTAGGCGTTGAGCTTTCGATCCTCCGCCGTAAAGTCCAGCGATTCAAACTCGAACGCCCCAGGGGGGCTGTCTACGCTCTCAGGGAAACGCTGACGCTCATGCTGACGCACGACGGCGAACCCTCGATTGTCTCGAGCGAAGAAATGGTCGAGACTCACGCCAAACACCATCGAGATCCGAAGCAACGTGGGGAGCGTTGGATACATCTTGCCGCGCTCGATCTTCGAGAGCAGCGCCGCCGACAGGCCGCTGTGCCGCCCGAGTTCGACCAACCCCAGCTTCACGCCCATGCGGAGCTCTCGGATCTTTCGTCCGACCGCGTAGGCGTCAAGCCCCTCGGTCAACGTTTGACTCAATGCCATCGGTGCCTCATCCCGCCACGACTCCTCGTGTATCCCCGGTCGCAACCGGGGCGGTCCGTCGTCGCCACACAAGGGCGGAGCATTTGCACATAGGGCAACATTCTTCCACCTCTGGTCAAACTTGGGCAAGCCCTACCGCGTGAACTCCGCAGCGTGGCGGACACGGTTGAAGCATCATCTGTTGAAGCGTCACGGGACTTTACTATAAGACAAATGTTTTTTATCATGAATAACAGCCACGACGACCCTACCCGAGCTCGAATGCACCGTGTGGCCGTTCTGGGTCAACCAACACGCGCT
>SXOW01000378.1 GCA_005778315.1 Acidobacteriota bacterium | reverse complement strand
GCTTGAAGAGGGAGCGCTCCCCCACCAGATTGACAACGTCATCTACGACTTCGGGATGCCGATGGGGCCGTATGCCATGGGGGATCTGGCGGGTTTGGATGTCGGGTGGCGTATTCGGCAGCGACAGGCCGCGACCCGGCCCCCGCACCTACGCTACTCGACAGTCGCGGACCGGGTCTGCGAGTTGGGACGGTTCGGACAGAAGACCAACGCCGGGTGGTTCCGCTACGAACCTGGAAGCCGCACCCCGATTCCAGACCCGATCGTCAACGACCTCGTGCTGCAGGTCTCCGCCGAGAACGGCTTCACGCGACGTGACGTCACCGACCAGGAGATCGTGGAACGGTGCATGTATCCGCTGGTCAATGAGGGCGCCCGGATCCTCGAAGAAGGGCTGGCTCAGCGGGCTAGCGATATTGACGTGGTCTGGATCTATGGCTACGGGTTCCCCCGCTACCGCGGCGGACCCATGTTCTGGGCCGACCTCATCGGCCTGGAGACGATCTACGACGTGATGAGCCGTCTACACGACGCGCACGAGAACTGGTGGTTGGGGCCGGCGCCGCTCCTCAAGCGCCTGGCCGAGCAGGGCAAAGGCTTCGGCGACCTCTGACCCACACGAGCGCACCTATGACGCCAATCGACCTACGCGCGGCATGGACCGCGCGACCGTGGTGGATGAGCCTCATATTCGGCTTCTGTCTGTTCATGACGTTCGTCTACATGCCGTTCGACATGTTCCTGAAGCCGGTTGCCGCGGACCAGGAGGTCTGGTTTGGGTTTCTGCTTACCGGGTGGGCCGCCAAACTGACCGAACCGGTCCATTGGGCCATCTACGCCGCGGGTGCCTACGGCCTGTGGAAGATGAAGACGTGGATGTGGCCCTGGGCGGCGGCGTACTCGCTCCAGGTGGCGATCAGCATGCTGGTGTTCAGCCTGGCGCGCGGGTCGCTCGTGGGCAGCGCCGTCACCTTTGCCATCTTCATGGTGCCGACCACGGCGCTCTTTCGCGCCCGGACACGATTTTCGACACCCTAGCACTACCCAGGGAGTCTGCGCTCACGGGAGCGCGAGCGCGAGGAGACCCGCGTCGGTCCCGCGACTGTCCGCGGCCACAACGAACTGACGCCCGTTGGCCATGTAGGTCATGGGGGTTCCACTCGGAGCCTCTGGATGCTCCAGCGCGTGCACGCTGTCGCCGGTCGCCTTGTCGAACGGCATCGAGCACCTGCGCCCAGCCGCGCGGGTCACCCTGACGGCTAGTACTTGTCCAGGCCCTCCGTGAGCTCGATATACGTCCCCTCGGGGTCCCTGAGGAATGCGTATCCGAGACCGAGCTCGTCAACACGGCCATACGGTCTGTCGAAGATGACGCCCTTGGAGGCAAGCTCCCGACAGAACGCCTCGAGACCGTCCACTTCGAAGCCGATATGGTCGAGGCTCCGACCCTCGGTCCCCGCCATCAGTGCTGTCTCCGAGAAACGCAGGTTCACCCCCGGCAGATCGGCCACCTTGAAGTTGCCGTTCATCCCCGGGACGGCCCCGAACATCTCGACATACCAGGCCCGAAGTGAGTCGACGTTCGGGGAATTGAAATGGATGTGATGGTGCTGAATCGGCATCGATTGGGTCCGGTTGCCCATGATCTCGACCTTGACCTCGTCGGGACCGAGTACGTAGCCCAGGCAGTAGTCGGCGCCCTGCGGGCAATAGACCTCATCCTGGACGTCGGCGTCGGGGAGTTCACGTGCCGTGATGAGCGGGTACCCTGCATCTCGGAGGCTCGCGAGGGTCGCCCCGGCGTCAGGCACCCAGAACCCGATGTGGTTCACCGTGGATCCGATAGTGCCGGCCGAGGGCGCGCGCTCCGTCAGAAAGATGAGGGCGTTCGGAAACTTGAAGATCTGCACGTCGCGCCACGGCGTCGGTGTCCCGCCGAGCGCACTCCAGAACCGCTCGTGAGCGGCACGGTCGGTGATGTTGAAGTGGTGATGACCGTGCACGACGGGGCCGTCACTGGCCCAAGGTATGACCGGCGCCGACTGAGCGAATCCCATGCCCGGGACGCTGACAGACAAGAAAGCCGCCACGCCGAGCGCTCCCCGACAAACCATGTTCCGTATCATCACATTGCTCCTCAGTTTCCTGAATATGGTTCCTGAATATGGCAATAGGTTAGCGCACCCGAGGCTGCGCGGCGACTCCCGCCTGCACTATAGTGGCTGGGAGTCATGAGCACGCCGTCCGCGCCGTCGACCCACGCCACCGACCAGCACGATTTGGTTGAATGGTACTTCGAGCAAGGGTGGACCGACGGTCTCCCGGTCGTTCCGCCCACTCCAGACACCGTCGGAGCGATGGTGGACGCGCTCGGCGGCGACCCGGATCGCCTGGAAACACGGGTACCGCCACGCTGGGGCAATCTGACGCGCGAGGTCCTCGCGGTCAACCTGGTACTGGCCGGGTGCAAACCGTCCTACGCGCGGGTCGTTCGCGCCGCGATGCTGGCGATGTCGGGTTCCCACTTCAACCTCAACGGCATTCAGGCCACGACCCACATGGCGGCACCGCTGCTGATCGTGAACGGTCCGATTCGGCACGAGATCGGCATGAACGCGGGCGCCAACGTGTTTGGTTCCGGCAACCGTGCCAACGCCACCATCGGTCGCGCCCTCCGGCTCATCATGTTGAATGTCGGCGGCGGGTGGCCCGGGGACCTGGACAAGAGCACGCTGGGTCATCCGGGGAAGTACACCTTCTGCATCGCTGAGAACGAGGAGGCCAGCCCGTGGGCGCCGTATCACGTCGAGCAAGGCTACCGCCCCGACGACAGCACGGTCTTCTGCATCGCCACGGAAGGACCGCACAGCGTCACCAATCATGTGGCGAACGACCCGCAGGGCGTGCTGGATAGCCTCGTGTCATGCATGAGCACCATCGCCCACAACAATGCGGTGAGTAGCGGCTCCTGCGCCGTGGTCATCGGACCGGAGCACGCGGCCACCATCGCCGGGGCGGGCTGGACGCGCAGCGATGTGCGACGGTATCTATGGTCACACACCACCAACACCTTTGACGACATCAGCTTCCAGGGTCGCTACGGCACGATCTACAACCGGAACCTGCCACGATGGTATCGGCGTGAGCCTGGCGCGCGTATACCCATCGTGCCGTCGCCGGATGACATACATCTGTTCGTGGCCGGGGGCGAGGCCGGGCGATTTTCGGCATTCCTCCCCGGCTGGGGCCACATGACGTCGCCGGTGCTGCGCGCTGTCGATGGCCGGGCGCCGGAGCGCGAGGTCCGATGCACGGACGGCACCTGCGAGTTGTAACCAGGCCAACCGACACGCGAGAGAGAGTTCCATCATGTCCACGCGCTCCACCCTGCCGACCGGGCAGATCGTGTTCGACCCACGCGGCTCAGTGACTGCCGACACGGTGTTGCTGGCTCCCCGACTCGAGTCCCTGCGCGGCCTGCGCGTCGGAATCCTGGACAACTCCAAATGGAATGCGTCGAACCTCCTCCGACGTGTGGCGACAGCGCTTGACGGTCAGACCGCACCGGCGGCGATCACCTATTACACCAAGGACAGCTTTTCTCGGGTCGCCCCCGACGCATTACTGGACCGGATTGCGTCGGAGAACGACGCGGTGGTCACCGCCATCGGTGATTGAGGGTCCTGCACGTCGTGCAGTTTGCACGACGCCATCGGACTGGAGCAGCGCGGCGTGCCAACCGCCGCCATCATTACGGCCGCCTTCCTTCACGAGGCGGACCTGCAGCGCGCCGCGCTCGGCGCGACGGGCCTCGACGCGGTTGTCATCACGCACCCGCTGAGCACGCTCACGGACGCCGAAATTCAGGCCCGCGCCGAGGAGGCCGCGCCCCAAGTCGTGGCCATCCTGACAACGCCCCAGGCATGACGCCACCCGGCTATCTATCCCTTCATCCCCTTCATCCAACTGCCAATGCTCGTCAATCTCGCGTACGGTCGCACTCGGCTTCCAGTCGAATTCCCGGACGGCCAGACCACGGTCATCGAACCGACCTACGTCGACGGCCTCCCGGACCAGCGTGGCGCAATCCGCGCCGCCATGGAGCGCCCGACCGGCACCGCTCCCCTCCGTGACCTCGTGCGTCCCGACCAGACGGTCGCGATCTCCGTCTGTGACATCACCCGGCCGATGCCAAGCGCCACCCTGCTTCCGGTGCTGCTCGAGGCCCTGGACCACGTCCCGACCGAGCAGATCAGCATCATGGTCGCGAGCGGCACTCATCGCAAGACCACGCGGGACGAACTGATCGAGATGTTCGGTGCGGAGATCGTGGACCGAAACCGCATCGTCATCCATGACGCGTTCGACGATGCGCAATTGGTGTCACTGGGCGAAGTCGAGGGCGGCGTCCCGGTGTGGCTCAACCGGACTTGGGCCGAGGCCGACATTCGCATCACCACCGGCTTCGTCGAACCGCACTTTTTCGCCGGCTTCAGCGGTGGGCCGAAGATGGTCGCGCCAGGCCTGGCCGGCTTCAAGACCATCATGCGTCTCCACGACGCCAGCATGATCGGGCACCCGGAGGCCCGGTGGGGCGTGGTGGAGGGCAACCCGATTCACGACGCGGTCCGTCGTATCGCGGCCTTGTCAGGGGTCGATTTCAGTATCGATGTCGCCATCAACCGCGACCGTCAGATCATCCACGTCGCGGCCGGTGAGTTGTTCGCGGTGCATCGGGCGGTTCGGACCCTCGTCAAGCGCACCGCCATGCAAGCCTGTGCGCACCCCTTCGACGTCGTGGTCACGACCAACAGCGGCTATCCGCTGGACCAGAACCTGTATCAGTCGATCAAAGGCATGTCGGCCGCCGCCCAAGTCGTCAAACGCGGCGGGGTCATCGTCTGTGCGGCGGAGTGCGCAGATTGCTTCCCAGCGCACGGCGAATTTCTCGATATCCTGAAGCAGCGGGACAGCGCGGATGCGTTGCTCGAGATGATCGATGAACCGGGGCACAATCGCCACGACCAGTGGCAAGTGCAGATCCAGGCGCAGATCCAGCAGCGGGCCACGGTGCTGCTGAAAACGGACGGTCTGACCGACGACCAGGTCCGCTCCGCACACCTCACCCCGATAGCGGACGTCGCGGACGCGACGCGGGACGCGCTGGCACGTGTCGGCCCAGACGCGCGTGTCTGTGTGTTGCCCGAAGGCCCACAGACTATCCCCTATCTCGCTGACGCGAGCCCCCCTGGTTCCGGGGACTAGCCGCAGGTTCTGAGGGCCCGCGACAACTACGGCTGGCCTGAGTCTCACGCCCTTCCCATAAAAAAAGGGCTGGGCGCACCGCAGCGCCCAGCCCTTGCGATTTCGGACGAACCGTCAACGCCTATTCGTCGTCGTCGTTCGCCTCAAGCCCATCCACAGTGCCGTAGTAGCCCAGCATCATCTCTTCCCAGGTCTGGTCGCCCCACCCCACTTCGGCGGTGGGGTCTGGGTTGTGACGATTGTTGGCGGAGTTGTCATAGGTGAACACCGTCTGCAACTCCGACCCTGCCGGCATGAAAATCGGCTCCTCGAGCTCGTAATTCAGCTGCCAGTTGAAATCGTAGTTCGGCACGGACAGCGCAATCTCCTCGCGGCCATCCGGATACTTCACGATGAACTTGGCCGACTTCCCGCGCACATGCATGTGCGGCATCATCGAGGACAGATAGGTGTCCTCCGTGATCTTGCGCGTGGCCGTCACTTCAAAGTTCGGGTTCCCAGGCTCAATCCGAAACATCGGGTTGACCACCTGACCGCCGCTGGCCCGCCGCATGCTGTCCGGCTCGGCCGCGAGCACGACACCCCACCGGCTCTGGTCCGTCACCGGCTCACCAATCGTGGTGTAGTGCATTTGCGCTTCGATGTCCGCACCGGCCGGCAGCCGCGTCGCGACTCCCTCCGGGTACACCGTGCCGAGTCGGTTCGGCACGTATCCGCCGACAGTAGCGCCTTCCGCCTTCACGCGTTCGGAATCCCGTCGAAGCAGCACTTCGCCGGTGGCAGGCTTCCCGTCATCTTCCATCACCTCTGCAATCACGTGATGCAGGACTCGCCGGTCACCTGGCACAAACTCGTAGGCAGAAATCCAGGTGTCCTGCTCCAGATTCGTCGGCACCGTGACATAGGAGTACGGCACCGTCCCATCGGCGGGCACCTCGAACGGCTCCAGCATCGTGAAAATGAGGTCCGGCTCGCCGATGGACCAGCCTTCGGTGAACTGCGGAACTTCCGGGAGATCCGCGTCGTTCCCGCGCGGCGCGCCGGCGTCGACCCAGGCCGCAATGGTGTCGACCTCGGCCTGCGTCAAGCTGGCGTCGTTCTTGTAGCCACGAACGGTCGTATCCGCGCCCCAGGGCGGCATCTCGCGCGAGACTACCTTGCTCTTGACGGCACGAGCCCAGGGTCGCGCGTCGTCATAACTCACCAGCGACATCGGCGCCAGGTGATTGGGGCGGTGGCAGGCCACGCAGTTGTCGTACAGAATCGGCGCCACGTCCTTGGCAAACGTCGGCGCTTCGGCCGCGGTCGCGCTCGCTCCGGCGGCGCTTCCAATCACCAGTGCCGCCGTGCCGAAACCGGTCATTGTCCTGGATAGTCGCATCATGTATTCCCCCTGCGATGGTGTCGCGCCCTGTTCTAACTCGCTTTTCTTAGTATCGCCCATTCGAGCGGAAAGTCCAGCGGCTTTGGCTATACTGGGGCGCCATGGTCTTTTCCTCTTCACCCCGCACCGACGAGCTTCGCGAACGTCTGCTGACGTTCATGGACGAGACGATTTACCCGAACGAACAGGCATATGCCGATCAGGTGGCGAAGGCGGACAACCGGTGGGAATCGCCGGCGATCATGGAGACCCTCAAGTCCCAGGCCCGCGCCGCAGGACTGTGGAATCTGTTCCTGCCTGACAGTGAATTCGGGGCGGGGCTGAGCAACTTGGAATACGCCCCGCTGTGCGAGATTCTCGGACGGTCCCCCATCGCGCCGGAGGCCTGCAACTGCTCCGCCCCAGACACCGGAAACATGGAAGTGCTC
>SXOW01000377.1 GCA_005778315.1 Acidobacteriota bacterium | reverse complement strand
CGCATCATGATCGCCGACGGCATCATCCACGGTCGGGTCATGATTCTGGACGCGGATTTGAACTACATCACGGAGTTCGGTGGCGAGCCTGGCGACGGGCGCGGACGGTTCAATCGCCCGCACTCCCTGGCGTTGGGGCCCAATGGCCGTATCTTCGTGGCGGACCGCGACAACCGGCGGGTCCAGGTGTTCAACGAGACCACCCGCTCGGCGTGGTATCACCCCAACATTTCACCGATTGGTACCTGGCCCGGTTTCGACTTGCCACTGGACATCATCGTCAACCAGTACGACGTGTTCGTCACGGACGTCTCGTCCACCGGGGCCAGCATCAAGCAGCTCGACCTGAACGGCAACCCGCAGTACACGGCCCGCATGCCCACTGAAGGTCCGGGGATGTTCCGGGAGGTGCACTCGTTCTCCGTCGACAGCGAGGGCAGCATGTATGGCGCTGACAATCAGCACGGTCGGCTCCAGAAGCTCGTACCGAAGCCCGATGCGGCCAAGGCCTTGCTCGTTGACGAGCCCTTCGTCGAGGTCGTCGCGCAGCCGTAAGCGGAGTGGCTGGCGCAGGCCAGTTGGTGCTTGAGCGACCGCGGCGTGACATCCGGCTTGATGTCCGCCGCGGGCCGCTCGTTCGAGGCAGCAGCAGCGGCAGGGCTCGGCACGTCGGACCCGGCTTGGACGTGCGAGGCGTCGCTACGCAGATTGTTGAGAGGATCGTAGATGGCTGGAAGCCGTGGAGTACGGGTCGCCGTGGGTCTCGTGGCGCTGGCTGCCATGTTCGGTCTGGGATGGGTCGTGGCCAAGTCCGGTGCCGGGCAGGCGGTGGCGGTCGAGTCGCTGACGGACCTCGAACGGCACTTCACCGAGCGGATGCAGAACGTCGTGCTGGTGGGGCACTTCACGATCGAGGGCCGAGAGGCGCGTGGTGGCAACCCAGAGCGCTACGAGCTCACCAGCGTCGCCAAGGTCGATGACGGCCAGTGGAGATTTGACGTGCACATGGTCTACGGCAGTGTGGACGTCACGTTGCCGGTGGTCGTGCCCATCGTGTGGGCGGGCGATACACCGATGGTCACCATCACCGACTTTTCGATTCCGACCCTCGGGACGTTCACGGCGCGTGTCATGTTCTACGACGACCGCTATGCCGGATCGTGGCAGCACGGCCAGTATGGCGGACTGATGTACGGGGCCATCGAACCACTGGACCTGACGGACGCCGGCTGATCCCCCTCACAACTTGCGGTCCAGAAACGCCTGCATGAGACGGCGCGGTTCGTCGGTCTCGTAGGCCTCCGCGAAGGTCTGCATGCTGCGCGCGATGGCGTCATCGAGCGGCGCCGTGTCCCAGAGCTGCACCAGCTGTTTTTGCAGGCGTATCGCTCGGGGTCCAGCCGACGCGATCGCCTGCACCCACTCGAGCGTGGCCACGTCAAGGTCCGCGACCGCCACGACCTTGTCCACCAGGCCACACCGCCTCGCGTCGGCTGCGGTCAGCGACGCACCGGTGAACACGAGCTCGCGGGCCGTGCCGGCGCCGACCAGTCGGGGCAGGAGCGCCGCTTCGATGACGGACGGGATACCCACCTGGACCTCGGGCATCCCGAATGTGGCGCCATGAGCCGCCACACGGAGATCGCACGACGCGGCAATCTCCAGGCCGCCGCCGAGGCAGTACCCCTGTATCCGAGCGATGACCGGCACGGGTATGGCACGAATCGACGCGCACGCGTCATGGAGTCGCGATATGAACCCCCGGGCGCTCGATGGGTCCAGACCAGCCATCTCGCGAATGTCGGCCCCGCCAATGAAGGCTCGATCACCCGCCCCCGCGAGCACCACACACCGGAGGTCGTCATTTCCGCTCAGCCGCCTACACACCGCCGCGAGCTGCAGGATCAGCGCTGAGTTCAGGGTGTTGATCCGGGCCTCATGGTCGATCGTGACGCGGGCCAGTTGACCACCGGTGGGTAGGGCCTCCAGGTCGCATCGAATTTGCGGGGGCGTGTCAGACGGCATATTCTCTCCGGGATATCGCGCGCGGTAGCAGGTCAGAGCATTTCACCAGACAACCGTATGCGCCTCAAGGACTCAATCGTCGTCGTCACCGGTGGAGCCAGCGGTATCGGGCGGGCCTTGGCCTCGCGATTCACGACCGAAGGCGCCCGCTGCGTCGTGGTGGTCGATGTCGACGAGGCCGGTGCGCGGGCCGTCGCCGACGACGTGGGTGGGATGGCCATGGTCGCGGATGTGTCGCGCGGTGCCGATGTTGCCCGAGTCGTCGAAGCCACGGAAACGGATCTCGGCCCGATTGACCTGTTTTGCTCCAACGCGGGTGTCTTCCTGCCCGGCGGGGCTGGGGTCAGCGACGACCAGTGGGATCAGCTGTGGGGCGTCAATGTCATGGGCCATGTCCACGCGGCACGGGCGGTCCTGCCGCGGATGTTACAGCGCGGACGCGGGTATCTGTTGCAGACGGCGTCGGCGGCCGGCTTGTTGAACCAGATCGGCTCGGCGCCATACGCGGTCACCAAGCACGCCGCTGTCGGGTTTGCGGAGTGGCTGTCGATTACCTATGGCGACCAGGGGATCACCGTCTCGGTGCTGTGCCCGCAAGCGGTACGGACGCGGATGACTGACGGGCTGGCCGTAGGCTCGGCGGCGGCGGTGGACGGGATTCTGGAACCGGGGGCCGTGGCCGATGCGGTCGTGGCCGGGCTGGACGAGGAGCGGTTCCTGATACTGCCCCATCCCGAGGTGCTCGACTACATGCGACGGAAGACGGCTGACTACGACCGCTGGCTCAGAGGGATGCGCACGTTGCGCGCTCGGCTTTCCGACCTGCCAGAGGCCGGCTAGCCCTGGCGCCGAAGTCGGCGACACCTCAGAACTGACGTTCATAGCGCCACCCGGCGTCGAGCATCCAGACTCGGTGGCGGGGCCCGACGCTGTCCACGCGGCGTGCCGCATACCCGCTATCTTCGGCATACAGGGCGACCCGGCCCCCATCCACCGGCAGGATCCGTCCCAGCATCTGTTCCCTGGGCCAGGTATCCACCGCGGCCAAGGCGTCACGCACGGTGCGGTGCTCCGCGAGCCGCGTGGTGAGCACGAACGTCGGGTTGGCAAACTTGAGACGACCGGTGCGGTGGCCGCGCAGCGCCTGCTCCGGCCGGTGCCATTGGTGGGCATGAATCTCGACGCCGTCGACCTGGACCGGTGTCTGGGCGGCCTCTGCCGCGAAGAACCAGGTCGCGAAGCGGATGGGGCTGTTGGTGGGGGTGGTCCACTGGCCGACCGGATGCAGGGACGCCGGATCGACCCGCACGCCAGCCTCTTCCTCGGCCTCGCGGGCGGCGGCGCGTCGCGCCGGACCCAGGTCGTCCAGGTCGTCGGCGGCGTGGTCGTCCGGGTCAATCCGTCCGCCTGGAAAGACCCAATAGCCCCCCATGAACCTCAGCGCCGGGCTGCGGCGCAAGTACAGGATCTCGAGACCATCCTCGGTATCACGGAGCAGTACGACGGAGGCTGCGGGCTGCGGCTCAATGACGTCTGCGGGGGCCGCCCCGCCCATCGGTGTCATGCCCCATGGTACGCTAGCGGCGGAGGTTGCCCCCCTCCGACCGGTCTCCCATCGCTCGCGCTGTGCTGGCTGCGGCTGCGGTGACCGGCTTGCGCGTGATTGCGTGGTACTTCTCGGTCTGACGGACAAATCCCGTCCAATGGTCTCGAACGTGCGGTCGCAGGGTAATCCGCCGTCCAGGTGGGACCGACACGATCAAGGTACACAGCCGGCGGGTCGTGCCACCCGCCGCCACGCTCACACACCAAGGCGTATGCCCACGACGCGACGGACCAAGCCCGGCGGGCGTAGCTCCGCCGGCCTCGGCCTCTTGCTCCTGCTGGTGGCGGTGTCCCTGACCTACCGCGCGTCTGCGCAGAGTCTGCGTGGCAGTCGTGCATCGCTGGACGTGCAGACGGCTGAAGCGGCAGACCATGACTTTTCCTACGCCGTCGAGCCGGACGAAGTGCTAACGCTCGTACGCAGCGGTTTCTTGGTACCAATGCATGGCAATCGGGACTACCGCCTGCAGAACGTCTCGTTTCCGTTCGCGCGCCCGGCCGTCAAGCTGTTTGTCGAGCGGCTCGCGAGCCAGTACCGACGCGCGTGCGGTCAGCCGCTTGTCGTCACGAGTCTGACCCGACCACAGTCAGCCCAGCCGCACAACGCCTCGGAGCAATCGGTGCACCCTACGGGGATGGCGCTGGACCTTCGACGTCCATCCGGCCGATGCCGACGCTGGCTGGAAGAGGCGCTCTTGTCGCTCGAATCGGCGTCGGTCTTGGAGGCCACTGCGGAGCGGAGCCCTCCCCACTACCACGTCGCCGTCTTTCCGGAAAAATATCAGGCCTACGTTGACGATCTGGCACGCCGAGAGGCCCCTACGCCTCTGCGGGCATCGGGCGTGTACATCGTGCGCCCGGGCGACAGCTTGTGGGAGATCGCACGGAGCCACGGCACCTCGTCGCGCACGTTGCAGCGCGCCAATCAGCTGTCGTCGTCGCGGATACATCCGGGCCAACGGCTACGAGTGCCGATCCAGCCACGGTAGCTCCGAGAGGGATGGTCTGGCTCCTGGCGCAGGACCGTTCTACAATGAAGCCTCGTGCGAACGGGCGTGCGCAGGTTTTGCTTCCCCCACCGTGGCACCCAATGGCTGCGGGTGTTTCCCGGTCATGGAGTGTCGAATGAAGGCATCGGTCGGTGTTCTTGCCCTGAGTCTTGTGCTGGGTGTCCAGTCCGCGTCGGCTCAAGCGATCCCGCGACTCTCGGACGGTCGCCCAGACATGAATGGCATTTGGCAGGTGTTGAACGAGGCCAACTACGATCTCGAACCGCACCTGGCCCGTCATTCCATGCAGATGCGTGAAGGACCGGTCAATCCGGTGCCCGCCATTCCGACCCTCCGGCTGGGGGCTGTCGGCGCGGTGCCCGGTAGCCTGGGTGTCATCGTCGGCGGCGGCAAGATTCCGTACACGCCCGAGGCTCGCGCGCTGAAAGAGGAGAACGCAGCCAACTGGGTCGACCGGGACCCGGAGGTGAAGTGCTACATGCCCGGCGTGCCGCGGGCGACCTACATCCCGATGCCGTTCCAGATCATCCAGAGTGAAAAAGACTTCTTCCTCGCGTATCAATTCGCTGGTGCGGTGCGGGACATCTACATGGACAACCCCGGCCCGTCCCAGGTCGATTCGTGGATGGGATGGTCGGTGGGCTCGTGGGAGGGCGACACGCTCGTCGTCGATGTCACCGGACTGCTCGACGGGACATGGCTCGACCGGGCCGGCAGCCATCACAGCAACCAGATGCACGTGGTGGAGCGCTACACCATGATGGGCCCCAACCATATCGACTACGAGGCGACCATCGAGGACCCGCTCGTACTGACGGAGCCGTTCACCATCAAGATGCCGTTGTATCGGCGGATGGAGGAGAACGCCCGTCTCATGGATTTCCGTTGTGTCGAGTTTGTCGAAGAGTTGCTGTTTGGGGAATGGCGTCGCACGCCGTTGCCGCGATAATCGAGACGGGTGTGTGACGGGTATTCGAGACGGGGATTTGAGGAGGTTGAGATGCGCAGTCGAATCGCGTGCTGTTGCAGCGGGTTTGTGGCTCTGTGTCTGGCGCTGGCGCCCGTCGCCGCGGGCCAAACAGGCGACATCCCACGGACGTCGAGCGGGCGCCCGGATCTGTCCGGCACCTACGACGTCTCGACCCTGACGCCGATGCAGCGTCCGGCCGAACTGGCGGAGAAGCAGTTCCTCACCGATGAAGAGGCGGCCGAGATCGCCGCGCAGGAACTCGAGCGCAACATCGCGCGCCAAGCGAACAGCGCGCCTGACCGCGGGGCGCCGCCGCAGGGTGGCGACGGATCAACCGGCGCTGCCGGCAACGTCGGGGGCTACAACAGTTTCTGGATCGATCGCGGCACTGGTGCGTTTCAGATTGATGGCCAATGGCGTACGTCGATACTGATTGACCCACCGAACGGACGGTTCCCCGCTCCGAGCGAAGCGCGGAGCGCCGCGCGCGCGGCCGAGCGAGCCGCGTTGGGGGCTGGCGAAACACCGATTGCTCGGG